>CAZOKT010000001.1:0-36916 GCA_964580505.1 uncultured Parabacteroides sp.
ATCGAAAGAGGGTGCCTCTTACGGTCGAGCGGACTACCCTCTTCAAATAAGAAGCCCCTCAGACATCATTGTGACCAAAATATCTTATGCAAGGTAATCTGATACCTATATCTTATTCCGTATAATATATCTTTTTAACGCGGGGAGACACTGAAGTCAGTACTTCGTAGGGAATCGTTTTCAGTCGGTCGGAAAGTTCTGTAACGGGAAGTTCTTCGCCAAAGACGATAACGGTATCACCTTCTTGTGCATCGCAATCTGTTACATCAATCATACAAGCATCCATACAGATATTCCCGATAATCGGACAACGCTTCCCGTGGATAACCACTTCTCCATGCCCATTGCTGAAGTGGCGATCCAAGCCATCTGCATAGCCGATAGGAATAATGGCTATGCGTGAATCGCGTTCTACATAGCTCCGGCGACTATATCCGATAGAATCGCCTGCTGGGACATGCTGGATTTGCAAGATAGTTGTCTTCAACGTACTTACGGTGCGTAACCCATTGATGCCTGATGCGCTTACGCCATAAAGTCCGATGCCTAAACGCACCATATCCATTTGATATTCGGGAAAACGTTCGATGCCTGCCGTATTTAGGATATGTTTGATGATGTGATGCTCTAATCCGGCCTCCAATGATGCAGCGGCTTGTCGGAATTTACGGATTTGTTCATGCGTGAAATCATCATGTATATATGAATCGCTTCCTGCCAAGTGGGAGAATACAGACCGGACATGTACGCCGTTCTGCTTTTTTAATCGTTCGCATAAAGTAGGCATATCATGGGGTTGAAAACCTAAACGATGCATTCCTGTGTCAATCTTGATGTGTATCGGGTAGGAGATAATGCCACGTCTCTCCGTTTCTCGAATCATAACATCCAACAAACGAAAGCTATATATTTCCGGTTCCAGATTATAATTAAATAATGTATTAAGGCTACTGAACTCAGGATTCATGACCATGATAGGAATGGTTACACCCTCTTTGCGCAAAGAAACACCTTCATCGGCAACAGCTACGGCCAAGTAATCGCAATGATGCTCTTGCAAAGTCTTTACCAATTCGTGTGCTCCGCTACCATAACCGGAAGCCTTCACCATACACACCATTTTGGTTTCCGGTTTCAACATAGAGCGATAAAGGTTGAAGTTATGGATAATAGCGGAAAGATTGACTTCGAGTATAGTCTCGTGTACTTTTTTTTCTAATAGTTCGGATATTTGTTCGAAGTGATAATGCCGAGATCCTTTTAATAAAATCAGCTCATTCCGGAATGTCCGAATAGAAGGAGAAGAAATGAATTCCTCTGTGTTGGAATAGAACTCCTTTTCTAAATCCTTGCTAAAGACAGAAGAATACTCTTTCACTTCTTTACCGATGCCAATTAGCCGACTCACATTCCTGCGTTCAATCAAATCTGCTACTTTCTTATAGAGTAACTTAGGCAAGATGCCTGTCTGAAGAATGTCGGAAAGAATTAGTGTGGATTTTAGTTTTTTAGCTACATTGCGACTTTGCTGGAAGTCAAGTGCAATAGCTAATGAATTGATATCTGAATTATACGTATCATTGATTAAAATACAATCATTAATACCTTCTTTCACATCCAAACGCATTTCTACAGGCTCTAAATGGGCGAACTTCTCTACATCATTAACGGTAGTCGGTTTCAAATAGAGCATTATTGCTAAGCAATGAATAACGTTTTTGATGGAGGCATCATCGGTAAATGGTATGGTGTAGACGCGGTCGAACCCTAAAAGTGTACAACGGATTATCGAGTCATTCTGCCGTTTCTCGATGGAATCGATATAGAGCGGTGCCTCTGTATTTGTCCGACTCCAAGCGATCGCTTTATGAGAAAGGCACGCTGCTTCGATGGCATTTGCTATGAATAAATCATCTCCCTCGTAAATAATCGCATCGCTTTCGCTAAACAGTTGCAATTTTTCTTGACACTTCTGATACATAGAGATGAAGTTCTCCTGATGTGCTTCGCCGATAGAGGTTAATACACCGATAGTTGGTGCGATAATAGGTTGCAGATATTCCATCTCGTCCGGTTGGGAAATGCCGGCTTCAAAAATACCTAAAGTATTCTTTTCATTCATTTCCCAAACAGATAATGGTACGCCGATTTGTGAATTATAACTACGCGGTGAGCGTACGATATTGAAGTCGTTATGTAATAGTTGATACAAGAACTCCTTAACTACGGTTTTCCCGTTACTTCCTGTAATACCGATTATCGGAATATGAAATTGTTTGCGGTGATAGGTTGCCAACTTCTGTAAAGAACGTAGTACATTTTTGACTAATAGAAAGTTCGCATCCGGCATAGTCGTAAACTCGGGTAACATTTGACTTACGACAAAATTCCGGACACGTAGCTTGTATAATTCAGAAATATACCGATGTCCATCGTTAGTCTTGGTAGTTAAAGCGAAAAACAATGTCTGTTCCGGAAAAGAAAGACGTCGGCTGTCTGTCAATAATATACTAATAAATCCTTTGTGTAACGTACATATTTTAGCTCCGATAATTTGGGCTATGTCTTCTATCGCGTATTCCATTTCTTATTCTTACTTCAATTTAGACTTTAAAACCGTTCGCTCTTTTGAAAAATCAAAGTAAGGCATTTTCTGGTTAAGTCGGTCAATCTTTAACAAAGTTTGGGCAATAAATTGACAATATGCCTCACTTTCCGGATTGAAAGGACGATGTGCCAATGCTTTTTGAATTTCTTCGCAAGTTGTTAGTAACTTTTGTGCATCAGAAGATAAGGCAACATCAACAAATTTTCTCCAGACATATTCAATTGTTTGTGCCGAAGGATGCAGCATATCCTCGGCATAAAAACGATAGTCGCGCAATTCATCCATCAAGATTTCATAGGAAGGGAAATAAGCCGTCTGCTCAGGATAGAGACGATTCAGTTCGTCGATGGCCAAAAGTAATGTCGCTTTACTTAATTGATTCTCATGTGCTCCGTCTTTCCAATGGCGGATAGGACTCACGGTGAACAGTACTTTTGCCGGAATTGTTTTCCAGAGTTGCTCCAAAAGTGCAGACCAACGTTCTATGATTTGCGTTACGGATAACCGTTCTCTGATGAAAAGCCGCTCCGGAAGTTTGTGGCAATTTGCGACTACCTTGCCGTTTTCTTTCAATCGATAAACCCATGACGTACCGAAAGTGATTAATAGTCGTTTACTTTGAAGTAGAAAAGTAGCGGATTGTTCCATACGGTTATTGATATTCGCCAGACAAGCTTCTTCTGAAAGTGCTGAAAAACGGCTATGATGCTGAAAACTGTGATAAAGACCCTCTGATAGAAATAAATCATTTGCAGTAAACGGATATGGGGATAGAAGACGCTCAAGTGCGTTGGCAATAGACTCCGGGTTATATAAAATGCCAAAAGGATTCAAATCTGTCCGGAACTTTGCTTCGTCCAATTTCTTTCCAATGCTTTCGGCAAAGCAAGAGCCTAACGACAATATAGGTGTTTCATAATCGAAATGGAATGCCAACCTCGGAAAGGTGATATGTGTGTAGAAGTTCATTGCTCAATATTTTTTCATGTAAAGATACAAAGAAATAGATAGAACAGCATAAAATCATAGTAAATCATGGTAAATCGTTGTTCATTAATTGCCATTTCGTGAAAACTTTATCCTTTTGTAAAGAAATAAGAGTTAGGTTTATGAAGCTGATGTTGCACCATCGAAATTAGCGTATACGATAGTTTCATTCACGTTAAGAACGCACCTGTTGGTAGGGTATTAGAAATTTATAGCGTTGTAGGCATTAAAGTCAAAGAAATCAAAATTAAAGAGAGTGAAATATTATTCGAATAGGGGAGACTGTCCGGAAAATCGTTATTCGTTAGTCTGTTGTGATAATTTGAAATTTGAGCGGTGTGTGAACAAAATACGTATGAATGTTGTTATCTTAAAAAAATAAATTTTGCCGAAAAAAGCGGGCTATGACGGACAAAATGAAAAGCTGCCAAGTATTATTAACAAATAAATCGTGTTGTTTTTACATTTTTTGTGCGTTTTTCTGCACGAAACACGCGTTATTTGTCGTTTAGTAATATGGGAGAAAAAAGAAGATGAAAAGATCGACTATTTGGTTGCTTGCAATGGTTATGGCATTTGCTTTTGCTGGTCTTCTCTATTTGCAGATTAATTACGTAAATATCATTTTGAAGACGCGGAGCGAACAGTTTGATGAAACTGTAAAGCAGTGCCTGCATCAAGTTTCCAAGACTTTGGAATTGGATGAAACACGGCAATATTTGGAGAACGACATTAATCGTGACCAAAATAGTTTTTTGTATCAAAATGTGATTATTACAGACTCGAATGGCGGTGTGCAACAAATAGAAATGCAGAGTTTCAATAGTCAGAAATTTCAGCCTCGTTCGACATTGAGTAATAGACAAACGAACTCAATCGCCAATACATCCCGCGATTTGCAAAAGACGTTAAGACAACGTTATCAATATCAAGGCGGTTTGATTGACGAAGTTATATACAATATATTATATACAGCAAACTTGAAGCCGATTCAAGAGAGAATCAATTTCAAGAATTTAAATACATATTTGAAAAATGCGTTTATAAATAGCGGGTTAAACCTTCCGTTTGTATTTTCTGTCATAAATAAAGACGGAAATGAGGTTTATCGTAGTGGCGAAATAAAAGGCAGACCGTTGGCGTCGAATATTATCACACAGGTATTATTCCCTAACGACCCGCCTTCTAAGCAAAACTATTTAAAGGTATATTTTCCAACTAAAGGAGATTATATTTCTGACTCGATTACGTTTATCGTACCCTCAGTAGCGTTCTCTCTGATTTTGTTGGTAACGTTTATTTTTACGATTTATATCGTATTCCGTCAGAAGCGTCTGTCGGAAATGAAGAATGACTTTATTAATAACATGACCCATGAGTTGAAAACTCCGGTATCAACTATCTCACTGGCAGCACAGATGCTAAAAGATTCGGACATAACGAAAAGTCCAGATGTCTTCAAACATATTTCGGGTGTAATCAATGATGAAACGAGGCGTTTGGGTTTTTTGGTAGAAAAGGTGTTGCAAATGTCTCTGTTTGAGCGTCAGAAAGCCACATTAAAACTGAAGGAATTGGATGCAAATGATTTGGTTATTTCTGTAGCAAATACGTTTGTATTAAAAGTAGAGAAGTATGGCGGAACATTGGATATTGATTTGAGTGCATTGAGTTCGACTATTTATGTAGATGAAATGCATATCACGAATGTCTTATTCAATTTGTTGGACAATGCCGTGAAATACCGCCGGATGGATGTTCCTTTGTCGTTGATGGTGCGCACTTGGAATGAGGGCGGAAAACTGTTGATTTCTGTAGAAGATAACGGCATCGGTATAAAGAAGGAATATTTAAAGAAAGTGTTCGACCGTTTCTTCCGTGTACCAACCGGAAATAAACATGATGTAAAGGGTTTTGGTCTGGGACTTGCTTATGTGCGTAAGATAATTGAAGACCACAAAGGTTCAATCCGTGCAGAACAGAACTCCAATAATATAGGAACGAAATTTATTATTACTTTACCACTTATAAAAAGTTAGTTTATGGAAGAAAAAATGAAAATCTTCTTTTGCGAAGACGATGAGAATTTAGGAATGCTTTTAAGAGAATACTTACAAGCAAAAGGTTATATTACCGATTTATTTCCAGATGGTGAAGCGGGGTATAAAGGTTTTACAAGGACAAAGTATGACCTCTGTGTATTGGATGTGATGATGCCGAAGAAAGATGGTTTCACCTTGGCGCAAGAAATACGTTCAATTAATCCGGATATTCCTATTATCTTCCTCACGGCTAAAACCATGAAAGAAGATATTTTAGAAGGATTCAAGATTGGTGCAGATGATTATCTGACTAAACCGTTCAGTATGGAAGAGCTGTTGCTTCGTATCGAAGCTATTTTGCGCCGTGTGAAGGGTAAGAAGATGAAAGATATTCCTTTCTATAAATTGGGTAATTTCTTATTCGATACGCAGAAACAGACACTAACTATTGGTGAAAAGGTAACTAAACTTACCACTAAAGAATGCGAGCTGTTGAGTCTGCTTTGTGCTCATGCAAATGAAATCCTCGAGCGTAATTATGCGTTGAAGACAATCTGGGTGGATGATAATTACTTTAATGCAAGAAGTATGGATGTTTACATCACAAAGCTTCGTAAGTTGCTGAAAGATGATCCGGGCATCGAGATTATCAATATTCATGGTAAGGGGTATAAATTGATTACTCCGTCTGGTGAAGAACAGAACCGTGAAGAAGGAATTCAAGTTTTATAGTTTATATTGTTGTTACACATCGGGGAGTTAGAAGCGCCAACGCTTCTAACTCTTTTTTCTTTTATAAAAAATGACATTGCAGAATCAACAACAAAAAAGTTTGTTATCTTTGCATGGAATGCTAATCAATATAATCTGAATATATGACAAACAGAAGAAATTTCTTGAAGAATGCGGCATTATTAACGGCCGGAACTTTTTTCGCAGGAAAGAGTTCATTTGTGAACGCTGCAAAGACATCTCCTTCTTTGCATAAAACGGTAGAAACAGGTAAGAAAGTAGGTCTGCAAATTTATTCTTTGCAAAGGGAGTTGTATTCGGATACTCCGAAACGTATGCAGGAATTGAAAAACATGGGATATACAGACCTTGAACTAGCCGGTTACAGTAAAGACGGAACTATTGGTAAGGTTGAAATGATGGAATTCAAGAAGATGGCTGAAGATGCGGGCTTAAAAATTACCAGTTCGCATGTAAATCCGCCTATGAGCGATTTTACACAAGAAAACAAAGCTACTATCTTGGAATTCTGGAAGAAGGCCGCAGAAGACCATGCTAAATTGGGTTGTGAATTGTTAATTCAGCCAATGATGCCTAAATGCGAATCGTATGATGATGCAGCCATGATTTGTGAGATATTCAATGAAAGCGGAGCGATTATCAAAGCTGCCGGTCTCCCCTTTGGATATCATAATCACAATATGGAATTCCAGCGTGTGCTGACGGAAGAGGAAAAGAAGAAGACATATAATTTCTGGGAACGTCCGGGAACGCAAATTTATGATTTGTTCCTGAAAGATACAGACCCGGATTTGGTATTCTTTGAAATGGATGTATATTGGACAGTTATGGGGCAAAACGACCCGGTGGAATATATGCAGAATCATAAAGACCGGATTAAAGCATTGCATATTAAAGACCGTTCGTTGTTAGGAAAGAGCGGAATGATGAATTTCGAAGCGATTTTCAATCAGATGTATGAGGATAATATTAAGTATTACTTTGTAGAATTGGAACCGATGCGTACGGGTATGACGCAGATGGAAGGCGTAAAACAATGCGTTGATTATTTGCTGAAAGCTCCTTTTGTTAAATAAAAATACTTTTAATAAGGAAAGCACTGAGACACGGACGATTGTGTTTCGGTGTTTTTTGTTATGAATAGAAATAGGAGAGGAGGAGTGCTTGTCGTATGAAAAGAGAAAAGGGCTAAATACGATTTGTATTTAACCCCTTTCCGGTCGGGATGAGAAGACTCGAACTTCCGACCTCCACGTCCCGAACGTGGCGCGCTAGCCAACTGTGCTACATCCCGATTCTTGTCTTTGTAATTTTCAGGTTACCCCTTTTCGATTACGGGTGCAAAAGTACGATATATTTTTTATTTAGCAAGGTTTTCCTCTGTTTTTTTCGAGGATTATTCACTTTTTCTGTCTTCATTTTTGGGTAATAGACCTAAGTATTCGAACATTTGTTGGTAAACTGCTGCTTTTTCGATGAGGGGCTTCGGGTAGGCACGGGAAGAGGAGGGCATTCTGAATAGCTTCAATTCCCGATTTGCATAAATGAAAGAGGTGTATCCGCCTACTTTCGGTTCCTTTATGGAGGTTTGTTGCGCAATGACCTTCAGCAGCGTGTCCATCGCTTTTTGACCGGTTACAACGATCGCCTCGCAAAGCGGAATAGCGTGGAGTACGGTTTCCAAATCAATGGGTTTGATGATTTCAAGAAAATGGTCGGAAGCATTTCCTTTCTGGCGGATAACTTCCATGCCGGTGTCGCCTATGCCTAATCCGATTGTACGGCAGAAGTGTTTGCATTTCTCGGCACTGAACTTGTGTGGCGTCTCAAGGAAATAATCTTTTTCGTTGAAAAAGAGCAATCCGAGAATCCGCCACATGTCGTTCTGTATATTGGGGTAATAAAATTCCATCGACCAGCGTTGGCGCGGCGGAGGAAAGCTACCCAACATGAGTAGATGCGTATTTTCCGGCAAGAAAAAGCCTAAAGGATGTGGTTCGGCAATGGGATTTTGCATGATGCTTATCCAGCTTCTGCGTTGCCGTCAGGCTTTCTTGCGGTTTTTGATTTCGCGTTTCTGGTCTTCGCGAGCCATCAGAACCACGTTGTAAACGAAATCGGTTATCCATTGCTCGGAATAGCCTAAATGTTCGGCATATTTGCGTACGCTCCATGCGGCTTTCTGTACGCTGACCTCTTTCCATTCCGAACGTGTCAGCAACTCGTGTACAGTCTTTTGCGTTTGTCCGTACAATAGTTTTTTGAAGAGGATGGCGAAACGGAACTTCCATTGCATAAGGTTGCCCAGCAGAGAGAACAGGTCGTTGCAGAAGCCTTGAAACATGAAGAAGTAAGACTTGATATCTATCTGCGTTTTGCAGCATTTCCGCACGGAAGCATCTATCTCTTTGAAGAAATACTCGCCTAATCCGTAGTCTTGCATCAGGATTTTGCGCACGCGCGATTTCTCGGCAACCCCTAATTTGTTGTTCTGGGTCGGTACTTTCAGCATGCTCTTGAAAATCTTCATATCCGCCAGCATATTCAGGTTGGTTATGCCCAGATTGACCGCCATTACGGCTTGATAGTAGACGCGGACTAAAGAGATAAACTCTTCAACGGAACCTTTTACCTGCTCTTTGGCAGTTCCAGTTGTATTTTTCTTAAATAACTTGGATATAAAACTCATTGCTTTTAAATTTTATTTTCGCAAAGGTAGCAATAAATTTTAATACATATAGGCTAATTCCCTTTAGCTTTTGGCAAGGCGGACATAATTCAGGCTGGTATATTTGATTCCTTTGAATTGAAAAACCCGGGAAATACGTGCCGAAGTGATGTGGATGATTTCCCCGATGCGGAAGGCGCGCTCCATAGCCGACAGGCGGCCGGACTCCATGCTGGGATTTAATGCCGGAATGGCTGCCATCGCGCAGTTTCCGCTACGGTCTTTCAGGTAGAGCACCTGCGTGACGTAAAAATAAGTGCTGGTGCCCACCGTGCGCGTTTTGTACGGGTCATCTTGCAGGCGAATATGGGTAATCAGGAAGTGCAGGTCTCGCAGCGTCTCGCCTTTCTTCCCCAAGTAGAGCGAGCGGTTCTTCGCCTGCCGGTTCTTCTGCGTCATGCGTTCCAGATAGACCGAAACATAGGCCTGCGCCATGCTGACGAATCGCTCCTGCTTCTGGATTTTAGGCGTGTATTTGTTGGCAATCCAAATCAGGTAAGACGGGTCTATGCGGAGAATTTCATGCAGGTAATGCCCCCGATACTTCCCGAATCCAATCAAATCGTCGCCCTTCGTTGCCATGCGCTTTTTGTTATATTCCACCAGAAAAAGTTTGCGGGAAGAATAAAAAAAAGCCGCGCTGACTTTGCGCAGCGATTCGAAGACGGAGACTGACAAATCCTCGAGATACAAAATGGAGGAGCGTTCGACGGTCGGCGCATAAAACCACAACGAATAGCACGCCTTGTCGGCATGCGGCAACACCACGAGATAGGCGCCCGCCGTCTTGTAAGACTCGCGCTCTTTGTTGTAGCGCAGCAGTTGTTCGTAGAGTTGCTGCTGCTGTTCTGCCGATAATCCGGGTATCTTCGGTCTGGCCATATTTTTTCTCTTTCGTTACGGATTCTTATAAGAGAAACACGGAATAAATGCATTTTGTTTGACGGAGGTATCCGCTTTTTCTGCGCTTTCCTGTCGCAGGATTGCGAGAAGACAACGCGAAAATATAAACTAAAACAAACAAGGCAGTGCTTCATGGTTCACACCAACAACACTGCCCACTTAATATATGAAAAAAAATTATTCGCGGATAATTCCTAAGCTGGAAGAGCTAACAAAGTCGATGATGTTTTGAATCTCTTCGCTCATAGGTACCTGGTTTTTAATCATCAGCAACGCGTCAAACACACTCGTATTACTCTGATAGAGGATACGGTAAGCATGGCTGATGTGCTTGATAATCTTCTCTGGGAAGCCTTCGTGCTCCATGACGTACGCATTCACGCCGTAGTAGGAAACCGGCTCCTTCGCAGCGATGATGTAAGGCGGAACGTCCTTGCGGAAACGGCTGCCCGTCTGCACCATCGACCAGCGGCCGGCGCGCGTTCCCTGACTCATCAATACATTGCCTCCGAAGATAACGTTATCTTCCAACAGGCAGTTTCCGGAAATCTTGCCGCCGTAACCGATTACACACGAATTGGAAACCTGTGTATCGTGCGAAATGTGCACGCCCTCGTGGATGAAGTTCCCGTTCCCGATGCGCGTCTGTCCGCCCGCTTCGGTGGCACGGTTGATAACGACATTCTCCCGAATCACATTATTGTCTCCGATGACAAGCAGCGTTTCATCGCCTTTATAATTGAAATCTTGTGGTTCAGCTGCAAGCACAGCATGCTGGAAAACGCGGTTGTTTTTCCCCAATCGTGCGCCACTAAGGATGCTGGCGTAGGGCATAATCTCACAATTGTCGCCTATTACCACATTCTTGTCGATATAGGCAAATGGATGTACCGTAACATTGTTGCCAAGCTCTGCGGCCGGGTCAACGTAAGCTAAAGGGCTAATCATAGCATTCATTATTAGTGTTAATCAATTATCTACCCCCACCGACAGCACTGTACAGCGTGATAACCGCCTGTATGCGCTGGATATTGTCGGATACTTCAGTCAATTGCGCACTCAGCAAGCTCTGTTGCGAGGTGAGAATCTCCAGATAGGTAGCGTCGCCGCTTTGGAACAGCGCCTTTGTATATTCAACGGCCTTTTCCAGTTCCGAAACTTGCACCTTGTCATGTTCCAGCATCTTGTTTGTTGCCTCATAGAGATGCAACGCATTGCTCACTTCCTGACCTGCCTCTAAAATGGTCTGCTGATAATTCATTTTTGCGATTTCCTCTTCCGCTTTAGAGACTTTCAAGTTAGCCACCAATTGTCCGTTGTTGAAAATCGGCTGTGCCAAAGAAGCTAAAGCCTGAAACATGAATTGCCCCGGATTCGTAACCGATACGCCATCCCCGTTTGTCCATCCTGCCGTAGCCGTGATATTGATACCCGGATAAAACGCTGCGCGAGCTTGGTTGGTCGTATAATACGCACTTGCCAAAGTCATTTCAGCCATCTTTACGTCCGGCCGGTTTTCCAGCAGCTGCAACGGAACGCCTGTAAGCAGTTCTTCCGGCATGATTTGTCCTTCCAGTGTGCCACGGTCGATTTGCTGCGGAGCTTTAGCCAACAACACAGACAATGCGTTCTCCGTCTCGCGCACCTGACGCTTCAAATCGATTAACGAAGCCTGAGTCTGTTCGTAGGTCGCGCGGGTCTGCGTAATGGCAGCCTCCGTGGTCATGCCGGCAGTCTTCATGGCTTCCATGACCCGTACATATTCCTTGTAGATGTCAACTGTCTTGGCTGTGATTTCTACTTGGCGGTCTAACATCAACAGCGTATAATAAGTATTTGCAATGCCGCAGATGATTTGCGAACGGACAGCTTGCTGTGAGAATTGACTTTGCAGATAAGCAGTCCGCTGATTCCGGCTTGCGTTCAACAACTTGCCGAACAAATCAACTTCCCAGCTTGCGGAAGCTGCAGCTGTATATGCTTTCACATACCCTGTGCTTTCCATCTTGGTAATTGTACCTTGCGGGTTCAAATTGATGGAAGGCAAGAATGCCAAACGCGCAGAAGTCAGTTGGACTTTCGCTTCTTCTACACGAAGTATGGCTGCTTGCATATCTACGTTGTTAGCTAATCCCTCTTCGATTAAGACTTGTAATTTCGGGTCGCGGAAAATCTCTTGCCACGGCAGATTTCCAATCGAAGTCGTATCCGAAACGGCCAATGTGTCTGTTGCCGAAATAGGGTCGCGATAGATGCCTTCAGTCGTAATGTCTTCCGGACGATCATAAGCCTTATAAATGTGGCAACTGCTTAGCAATGCAGTTGCACACACCGTTATAACTATATTTCTTTTCTTCATATTCTTTTATGATTTCTTTGCGTATTGTTCAATTTCTGTATTCATATCGCTATTATCCAAATCATCCCATTCAAGCGGTTTGATCTTCTCTTGCAAGTATTGGAATGCAACGAACAATACCGGAACAATAAATATCTGGCAAATCATACCGATTAACATACCACCAATAGCAGATGCTCCCAGCGTACGGTTACCGTGAGCACCTACACCGAATGCGAACATCAACGGAAGCAAACCGATAATCATCGCCAACGAAGTCATCAAGATAGGACGCAGACGGGCACCGGCTCCTAACACCGCAGCCCAAGTCAAACTCATTCCCATACGGCGACGGTCGAGAGCGAACTCTACAATTAAGATAGCGTTCTTTGCCAACAAACCCATCAACATGATTAAGGCAATCTGCATGTAAATATCATTTGACATCGTTCCCATAATCATCTTTAATGCAGGAATGCTTCCCACCGAATTCATACCATTCACGAACAAGAAGCTACCGAGCAATCCGAACGGAATGGAAAGCAATACGGCAAGTGGCAACATATAACTTTCATACTGAGCACTCAGCAACAGATAAACGAATACCAGACACAACAAGAAGATAATACCTGTCGTATTTGTAGTTTGAGCCTCTTCACGCGCCATACCTCCCAACTCATAATCGAAACCAGCCGGCAGGTTTTGGTTTGCAACCTCTTGAATGGCTTGTAAGGCCTGACCGGAAGTATAACCGCTTGCCGGAGAAACCATCACCTGAATGGATGTATACAAGTTAAAACGGCTGATAACGTCCGGTCCGTAAATCTTCTTAAAGGAAGCGAACTGCGAAATAGGAGCCATTTCTCCATCGTCACCGCGTACCTTAATGCGGTTCAATGATTCTAAATTCTTCGTAGCTTCCGGTTCTGCCTGTATCAACACACGATACATTTTACCGAAGCTGTTGAAGTTAGAAGCATAAATACCGCCAAAATACCCTTGCATGGTGGTTAAAATATCGCTCGGACTGATTCCGGCTTTCTTACAAGCTGCCGCATCAATCTCAATCTCGTATAGCGGGAAGTCCGGATTAAAGTTCGTAGATGCCGAATTAATTTCAGGACGTGCTTGCAATGCGTTTATGTATGAAGTAACCACATCGAAGAAGTGATTCAAATCACCACCAGTCTTATCCTGCATGTTCAACTCAATATCCGTAGAAATTGAATAACCCGGAATCATAGGCGGAGCAAAGAACAATACCTGTTGTGCATCCTTAAACAGTTTCTGCGAACGCATGAACAACGTTGCCACTACGATGTCCGAACTCTGCATCAGAGAACGCTCTTCCCAGTCTTTTAGCTTGATGATGATAGAACCGTAGGATGGCCCCTGTCCGCTACCGATGAAGCTAAAACCGGAAATCACCGTTCGGGAAGCTATAGCGGGGTCGGCTGCAATCAAACTATCCACCTGTGCTAATACTTCACGGGCACGCTCTTGAGATGTTCCCGGTGGTAATGTAACAGCACCCATGATAGTTCCCGTATCTTCATTCGGTACCATACCTGTCGGCGTAATATTCATAAAGACAATCAGCAAAATGATGGATGCAAGCACAGTAACAGCTGATAAAACTTTCTTCTGAATGAAAAACAATACGGCATTTTTATACTTGTTCAAGATAGATTCGAAAGAAGTATTGAAAGATTTCTTGAACTTATCTGTTGTCATTCCGAAGAATGCTAAAATAGCTATAAGAGCAAATATGAGGGTCAAAATAGGATATTCTTCGAAATTGAAGAAACCGAAAATCATCCCCACTACAGCTATTGCAGTGAAAAGAATAACGATACCCGGATGTAATAAGCGTCCGATAGCTTCGCTATATCGACGTATCATAATCTTACGAGATTCTTTCATTGCAACCCCTACCCGCTCTTTCAAGTTAGGAGCTTCTTCTCCCTCTTCCACATGTGGCTTTAGCAATATGGCACAAAGAGCCGGAGACAAAGTTAAAGCGTTCAATGCGGAGAATCCGATAGCAAAAGCCATCGTCAAACCGAATTGTTGATAGAATGTACCGCTTGTACCTGACATGAAACTTACCGGGATAAACACGGACATCATCACCAAAGTAATAGAGACAATCGCGCCGCCTAATTCATTCATGGCATCGATAGCGGCTTGTCTACTTGACTTATAACCTTGGTCAAGTTTGGCGTGAACTCCCTCCACGACGACTATGGCATCATCGACGACTATGGCAATAGCTAATACTAATGCGGATAATGTCAACAAGTTCAAGCTAAATCCGATAATCTTCAAAGCAAAAAACGTAGCAATTAAGGATACCGGAATTGCAATAGTAGGAATCAAAGTAGAACGCATATCCTGCAAGAATACATACACTACGATGAACACCAAAATAAATGCCTCAATCAATGTCTTGATTACCTCATGGATAGAAGCATACAAAAAGTCATTGGTAGTCATAGCGATGTCAATTCCAATACCTTCAGGAAGTTTCGTTTCGTATTCAGCAAGTACTTTTTGCAGGTTCTCGACAGTTTCTGTCGCATTAGTTCCTGCCATTTGGTAAACTACACAAGAAAGACCTTTGTGTCCGTTAACCGTATTATTATAGTTATAAGTCTGACGTCCCAACTCCAAATCAGCTACATCGCCCAAACGAAGGACTTCTCCGTTAGAGAGCGATTTGATAACAATATTTTCAAATTCAGTTGTTGAAGACAAACGTCCTTTCCACTGAATGGTATATTGAAATGACTGATTACCACGCTCACCAAACTGTCCCGGAGCGGCTTCAATATTCTGCTCGGACAGAACTGACGAAATATCACTCGGAGTCAGACTATATTGAGCCATAATATCGGGCTTCAGCCAAATACGCATAGAATAATCCGTACCCATCACGCTGGCATCACCCACACCTTTTACACGTTTAATTTCCGGTATCAGGTTGATACTTGCGTAGTTTTCAATAAACTCAATGTTGTATTTATCTTCCTTGTCATAAAGGGAGAATACCATCAACATAGAAGTTTGGCGTTTCTGTGTGGTAACTCCGACTTGTGTTACTTCTGAAGGTAACAAACCCTGTGCTTGTGACACACGATTCTGTACATTGACCTGCGCCATATCCGGGTCGGTTCCTTGGTTGAAGTAAACCGTGATACGCGCCGAACCATTGTTTGTTGCTGTAGATTGCATGTACATCATGTTCTCTACACCATTGATTTGGTCTTCCAACGGAGCAATTACAGAATTCAATACGGCTTGCGCATTGGCTCCCGTATAAGTAGCACTCACCGAGACTGTAGGTGGTGCAATGTCCGGATATTGGGTGACAGGCAATGTGGCCAGACCAATACATCCCAAGATTACCAACAAAATTGAAATTACGGTTGATAATACCGGACGGTTAATAAATCTATCTAATTTCATTCTCTATCCTTAATTACTATACCTTATATACAATATGTGAGTTTTTAATTGAAGGCTGTTGCTAAATTTCCTTCATGTTGATCTTTTAACGCTTGCTGATATTTAGCAATTTGTTCTGCTTTTGTTATAGGAACAATCTTACGTCCATCTGACAACTGCTGGACACCTTCGATAACGATCTTATCATTTGCCTTCAAACCACCTGTTACGATAAAGTTCTTTCCATCGTTCAACGGTGAGATTTGGATTTCCGTATATTTTACGGTACTATCTGCTTGGAGAACATAGACAAACTTCTTATCTTGGATTTCAACCGTAGCATTTTGCGGAATGATAATTACATCTTCCATTGTATATGGGAAGATAACATTCGCCATACCTCCACTTCGCAATACATTCGTCGAATTCGGGAAGATAGCGCGCATACTAACCGAACCGGTTGATTGTTCGATAACGCCACTCACAGCATCAATCTTTCCTTCAAATTCATATATTGACCCATCTGCTAATTGCAATTTTACCGCAGGCATCTTCTCTAATTGCTCTTTTAAAGAACCTCCGGCACGGGTCAAGTTCAACAATTCTTTTTCAGTCATTGCAAAGTAAACGTACAAATCCTTGATTTCCGAAACTGTAGTCAGAGGTTCTGTGATGGATGAACTGACTAATGCTCCGATACGATACGGGAAAGTTCCGATGACACCGTCCGACGGACTTTTTACCGTACAGAAATCCAAATTTTGCTTAGCGCTTACCAAGGAAGCCTCAGCCTGTGCCAGGTTCGCTTTGGCAGTCAGCAAATCGTTCACCGCTGTCTGATACTCGAACGAACTGATGATTTGTTGTTCAAACAGCACGTGTTTGTTTTTCTCGGTCAATGTTTGTGTGGCCAACGCGGCTTTAGCCGTCTCAACAGCTGCTTCTGCCTGCTTCACAGCAGCATCATATTGCGTCGGGTCAATTAAAAACAAAGGTTGCCCTTTGCGAACGGTAGCCCCTTCGTCAACATACAACTTGACAATAAATCCAGACACTTGCGGACGAACCTCAATATCTTGAGTTCCTTTAATAGTCGCCGGGTAAGAGATAGTCTGATCACTTGAAGTCGCATTCAATGTAGTAACAGTAAATTCATCATCACCCATTTTTCCGCTTTGACTGTTTCCACAAGAGAAAAGGATAAACCCTGTCGTGCATATAGCTATGAGCTTTGACTGGGTTACTAAAAATTTCAGGAAATGTTTCTTCATATTTTGTTTCGTTTGAAAATTATTTTGCAATCTGCCCATTTACACCTCTTATTTTTATCAGGTCGCAAAGTTATACGTTTTCTACCATTATTAGTCCTAATTGCCAACCTTTTTAACCTTATTTGAATATGAATTATATCATTTTCTCATAATTAATCTGCATTTTGGTATAAAATAAAAATATACTGTTCTTAATATAATCGCCTTTTGGACATCTTTTCTATGCAAGTTTTATTCTTTGGTTTTATCGTTTAATCAGTACCGTGATTTTAAGAGCGAGGTCGAAAAAAACCATTTTGGCATTTACATTCTGACTGATATGGATTTCTGCATTTGCTAATTCGTCCATCAGGTCGATGACGTTGCGCTCATTGACGAACGGCGAGAACTTGACGGCAAAAGTGGCCTCGTCTCGATTCATATAATTCAGCTCCGGTGCCTGAAAGCGGTAAATGAAGTTCTCGCGTATCAACCGTTGGCAATATGCAAGGAAATTCTTTTGCTTTTCACGTCCGATAGAGGCGAGCATGTCAGCCTGTGCTTTCATCGCTTTCACATCCCGCTTCCATGAATTGCGCATAATGGTTTTGAACTGTTCCAAGAAAAATTGCGTCTCTTCGTTGACGCTGATTGTCTCGATGGCGCGCAGGTAATTGCCATTGGCCAAGTGCGCTACGTATTTGGCATCTTCCGGTGAGAGTCCGTAGCGTTCCTGCATGGCTTGGGCGATGTCATTCGGCAGGATTTTGGGGATGGTTAACCGTTGGGTACGCGATTGGATAGTGCCTAACACCAAGTCCGGTTGTTCCGATACCATCAGAATAGCAGTCTTGGCGGGCGGCTCCTCGATAATCTTCAGCAGCTTGTTGGCGCAGCTCAGGTGCAGCTTTTCCGGCAACCAGATGAAAAGTACGCGATATTCCGCTTCGTAAATCCTGAGATTCAGTTTATGAACAATCTCATCGCTCTCTTTGGAGTAGATGAGCGCTTGCGAATTTCCTGCGTCGATAGCGTCCAGCCAGTTATCTAAATTGAAATAGATGTTCTCGTGCAAGAAATTACGCCATTCCGGAAGGTAATCATTACACGTATCTTTCTTCTTTTCTCTTTTGGCTACGATGGGAAAAACGAAATGCAAGTCCGGATGCGCCAGCGCGTCATATTTCAAACAAGAGGGGCAATGTCCGCACGAATCGGTCTGCGTGCGCGCTGTACAATTCAAATATCGCGCATACGCCAGCGCCAATGCAAAAGCACCCGTACCGCCTTTCTCGACAAACAGTTGCGCATGCGGAACCGTGCCCGACTGTGCCGTATGAATCAGATGCTGTTTAATCTCATTTTGTCCGATAATATCTTTGAAATACATATCCTTTTTCTCTCGTTCTTTTAGTCAGGGACAAAGGTAATAGAATTTGTTATATGTTTCGAAAGAACGTCAGGAAAAAAGTGAATCTTGAATAACGTCATCGGCAGAAGTCGGGAGAGCGGAATCGAAGAGTAAAGATAGATTTGCAAATCTTTGTGGGTGAACCATGAGCTTTCGCACAGCTTCGACAGGTCAAGGTGGAGAACGGAAGAGCTGTCGCACAACTACGACAGCTGAAAATTTCTCAACGGAATGCTCCCGCACGACTGCGACGGCAGAAAATTTCCAAAGGGAATGCTTTCGCACAGCTTCGACAGGTCAAGGCGGAGAACGGAAGAGCTTTCGCACAACTGCGACGGCAGAAAGTTTCCCGGCGGAATGCTTTCGCACAAGTGCGACAGGTCAGGGTGGACAACAGAAGAGCTGTCGCACGACTGCGACAGCTGAAAGTTGCGCAACGAAATGTTGTCTCACGGCTGCAACAGCCGCTCCACACTGGTGTCGCCTAACTCTTTTGCTTTTTGCAAGGCGATGCGTGCCTCATCCGGCTTTCCGATTCGTTGCAAACAGATACCGCGCAGCCGGTAGCAAGCTGCGAAC
The DNA here is from genome assembly GCA_964580505.1 of uncultured Parabacteroides sp. GTDB lineage: Bacteria > Bacteroidota > Bacteroidia > Bacteroidales > Tannerellaceae > Parabacteroides. The sequence goes on from CAZOKT010000001.1 coordinate 19,047, forward strand.
TCCGGCGCAATCGCCAACGCTTTGTCAATGCTTTGCAGCGCTTCGTCGTATCTCTTCTGCCGGATATAAATGGATGCTTCTTCCGCCGGATACATCGCCTCTCGTGGAGAAAGTCTCATAGCCTGCTGAATATCGGCAAGTGCGCCGTCGAAATCCTCCATGCGGAATTTTGCCTGCTCGCGGTAGAAGAAAAAGCTGTCATCCACTTTGCCGTTGTAAATCTGATAGTAGAGGTCATAGTCCGCCACTACTTCCGGGTATTGCATCAGGCGCAGACGCCAGTCGATACGTTCCAAGACGAAAGGCGCAGCCTCTATGGACGGCGGATTCCCGCAGCATGCCACCGCACTGTCCAGCAACTGGATGATTTCGCCGATATTGAAGCCCGTCGTAGCCGACTTTGCCTTCGACGCCATATACCAACTGTTTGCGTTGGCCGCGTTGCTCTGGTTTACAATCATGTATTCCTGATAAGCCTGTTCGTACTGATTCTGATAGAGATAAATATCTGCCTGCAATTGATGATAAGCCGGCTCATCTTTTGTCCGAATGGCTTTTGTCAGTACTTCTTGTGCGTGAGCCAGATTCCAGTTCGGGTTTGCTTGCAAGGTCGTGTCGGAAACGGCAACCGAATAAATCAATTGAGCCGCATCGTAGAGCGCCTCGCTTTTATCGCCGGCCAACTCAACAGAACGTTTCATATCTGCCTCCGCTTTAGTAAGACACGCAGCCAAACCAGCCTCATCGGAAGCTAAGCTCGTACGGCGGAACACGTAATGCGAAGCCCGGCGCGAATAGCTCTCCCACCAATTGGGGAAAGTCGCCACGAAGTCATTCAATGTTTCCAGAAAAGTTTTGGCATCTTGCGTATTCTCCATAATATAAGTGGCAATCTTCGCCTGCTCGCGATCGTCCGGCCAAGCTTTCCGAATACCGATATTCGTATAAGTCGAACTGAACATATTCGTCGAAGAAATATTCAGGCTGTTGGCATAAGCTGCCGAAACGGCGTAGGAACATTCTTTTTTGCCCGAGGCGTCCTCTTGTGCCAATCCGAATACTTGTCCTTCTTCATTGAAGACCGGAGCATTCACCCAGCCTTCTTCCAATGGGAAAGTCAGCTTGTAATAATTGTATGACTCTTTAAGTTTGGAAACCTCTTCCACCTTTCCGTTTCCGAAATTTCCCACTTTGCCTTTATTCTCGACAAAAGGCAGGAGATAGACCGGCGCATCTATCGCAAGCGGAGAGGTAGCCATTACCAAGTAATCCACTTTCTTCGGGATATCCACTTGTAGTTTGATGACATCATAAAGCTCATCTGCCGCCAATACACGCGACACCGGATATGTTTTGCCTTGCGTATCCGTAACGATGGCCTTATCTGCACCGTTGAATAAGGAATAAGCCGAAAGCAATTTGCCATCTTCTGCAATAAAGAATCCTGTTCCGTTATGCAAGGTGGAGCCATCAGCTTTATAAGTCGTAATACGAACGACCGCTTTTTTCTGTTTCTCCATCCATTTGGGAGCATTCTGTTGGGCAAAGGCGAAAAGTGAAAAACTGCCCAAAGCCATTATCAATATAATCTTTTTCATGCTTATCGTATGGTTTTTATGATTGTTCTCTTTCCCCGTCGGGTGTTCGTAAAATAAAGGTTGTGGCACCGATGGTGATGACATCACCATCTTCAATTCGTGCAACCTCTTTATTCCCTAATAATTCATTGCGTAGGAATGTGCCGGTCAGACTTGGAAAGTCTCGCACCGAGTAGATTAATTTCCCGTCCTTGTCCTGCTTCACGTTGATGACACAATGTTTACGCCCCATACTGGGATCGTTTGTGATGATAGGAACATCCACGCCGTCGGTATCTTTATTGCGCCTGCCAATCACATTGTCTCCCAATTCCAAAGGCAAATCCTGTTTGAATGCGAAATTATTCTCGATAACGGTAATGAATCCATGCGAGAAGTCAGATTCTTTTATTTCTTTCTCTTGTCCTGCCTTTGTACGGACAATCTTTCTTCCTATTTTGATTTTGAATTGCGATGCGCATTGCGGACAAACCATTGCCACCACTTTCCCGTCTTCGTATTTACTATCATCAAACACGATTTGATTGTCGCATTTCGGGCAAAATACTCGTTTCATCTGCTTTTTAATTTTCCGCAAAGATACGCAATCTGCTCAATAAGACAAGGTAAAGCCTGTAGAATACGGAAAAAGAAGCAAGAAAATAAAGAGAAGGCAAATCAATCACCGGCGAAACTTATATATTTGCACTCGAAATTAAATGAGCTATGACAAAAAGTTTGATATATACTCGTACGGGAGATAAAGGGAAAACCTCATTGGTTGGTGGACAACGCGTATCGAAAGCACATCGGCGTATCGAGAGTTATGGTACGATAGACGAGCTGAATTCATTCATCGGATTGCTAATGACTTCATTAGAAGAGCAAGAGGATTTGGATTTCCTTTTGTTTGTACAACACAGATTATTCACAATCGGCTCCTACTTGGCTACTGACCAAGCGACTACGGAACTTCGGATAGAAAGCAAAGTAACACCAGAATGCATTACTAAAATCGAGCAAGAGATAGACCGCATAGATGAGTCATTGCCTAAGATGACTAATTTCGTCTTGCCGGGAGGATGCCGTTCGGCATCGTTAGCACATGTATGCCGGACTGTCTGCCGACGGGCAGAACGCCGAATTTATGGTCTGGCAGAGGAAAGCGAAGTTGAAGAGCTTGTTTTGATTTTTATCAATAGACTATCTGATTATCTGTTCGTTATAGCTCGGAAGGAATGTTTGAAGAATAATGGCAAAGAAATTATTTGGGATTATACTTGCTTCTAAAGAATATTGTTATACTTTTGCGGAAAATTTGGAACCGGACTACTTACATTCAGTAGTCTTTTAATATGAAAAACTATGTATTGGACATTAGAATTGGCTTCAAAACTGGAAGATGCACCATGGCCTGCAACTAAAGATGAACTGATTGATTATGCTCAGCGTTCAGGCGCGCCATTAGAGGTAATAGAAAACCTGCAAGAAATAGAAGATGAAGGCGAAATATACGAATGTATGGAAGATATTTGGCCGGATTATCCCAGCAAGGAAGACTTTTTCTTCAACGAAGAGGAATATTGATTATTGTTTGGAACGCGTCGAATAAGACAAGGATAACAACGAGGAGGTAAGGCACAGACCTTATCTGCCTCGTTTGTTTTTCTGCATAAAAAGCAATAAATGACAGAATTTATAGTTATAATTTTGCTAAGCCACAATTATAATTATTGAATATCTGATAAAAGAGTGAAGAGACTTCTTATTCTTATTACATTGTTATTCGCTTGCTGGCAGGGCATCAATGCCCAGCAGGATGCTCCGTTAAGCCACTATTTTATGGCGACATCCTATTTTAATCCGGCATCTGCAGGAAATAGTGAGGATTTGAAGATGTTGGCTCTCTTTAATCAGCAAATGGTAGGAATGCCGGGTGCATGGCGTTCGTTTTTTGTTTCAGCCGATATGCCACTCAAATGGGGAAAGACCAATCATGGCATTGGAATGGGAGTCCGTGCAGAAAGTATCGGACTGTCCAAATATACGTATGCAGGTGTGCAATATGCTTATAAACAGAAATTTTTTGGAGGCATATTAAGCGGAGGATTACAAATAGGGTTTGTCAATACGTCGTTCAATGCCGATAGTATTTACATTCCGGTAAGTGATTATCATGTGCAAGAAGATGAAGCCTTTCCGGAGAGCAATGCCAGTGGAATGGGTATAGATATAAACGTCGGTTTGTTTTATATGCACAAAAAATTTTATGCGGGTATAGGATTTACGCATATTACAGGACCAGAGCTCCAATTGGAAGAAAACGTATACACTTATATCGGAGGAATGCTTAATTTTATGGGTGGATACAATATTAAATTAAATAATCCGTTATTTGAATTAAAACCTTCCGTTTTCTATATGACAGATTTGACAAATCATCATTTAGATGTGACGGCTCGGATAGAATATAATACAATGTTTAATGGGGGTATTTCTTGGAAAATGAATGAATCGGTAGGCTTATTATTGGGTGCAAATATTGGCCGTTTTAGTTTAGGCTATTCGTTTGATTATCCAACTACGGCAATTCAACGAGCAACATCTGGAAACCATGAAATTGTGCTCCTGTATCGGTTAAAACTGAAGAAAACGAAAACAGGAAATACACGACATAAAAGCGTACGCATATTATAGGTATATGAAGAATATTGGTATAATCCTTCTGGCAGCAATAGCGCTGCTTACCTCTTGCGGAAGATCATTTTCAGCAGGAGGAGGAGAAGTTACAGGGGTGCGGTCGATGGCTATTAACGAACCTGCTCCTTACGGAATGATATTGATTAAGAGAGGGTCGTTTGAAATGGGACCTGCTGATAAGGATTCGGTATGGGGAATTATGCCGGACAAGAAAGGCATTTCTGTAGATGCTTTTTGGATGGACGAAACAGAAACTACAAATGCGGAATATAGGCAATTTGTCTATTGGGTGCGTGATTCCATCATTCGTGAACGTTTGGCAGACCCAGCTTATGGAGGCAATGATTTGTTCAAGATTACGGAAGATAAATATGGCGATCCGGTTACTCCCCATTTGGACTGGAGCCGTCCAATCCCATGGAAACGTGCGAATGAGGATGAAATTCGTGCCATAGAAAGTGTATATTATACTAATCCTGTGACAGGAGAAAAGAAACTGGATCCGAAACAGATGGTTTATAGATACGAATGGTATGACTATACAGCTGCTGCATTACGGAAAAACCAGATGGATCCGGCTGACCGTGTCCGTAATACGGATATAGAGGTCGATCCGAATGAGGTGATTATGATTTCGAAAGATACAGCCTATATCGATGAAGAGGGGAATATTATAAACGAAACGATAATTCGTCCGAGAAGCGGTCCGTGGGATTTCTTGCATACGCATATTGTCAATATTTATCCGGATGAAAATTGCTGGGTAAATGATTTCAACAATTCCTATAATGAACCTTATACACGTATGTATTTCAATCATCCGGGATACGATGATTATCCAGTAGTAGGCGTTTCATGGGAACAGGCCACGGCTTATTGCGTATGGCGTACCAATTTATATAAACAATCACTAAGTTTGCCGGCAGGACAAGTCATTGAACCTTTTCGTTTACCGACTGAGGGAGAATGGGAATATGCCGCACGTTGTGGCAAAAATGAAAATAAATATCCATGGTCGGGCGATAATCTGACAGATGCAAAAGATTGCTTTTTGGGTAACTTTAAACCGGGAAAAGGAAATTATACAGAAGATGGACATCTGATTACTTCGCGTGTTGGTTCTTTTGCGGCTAATGAATTTGGACTATATGATATGGCCGGCAATGTTTCTGAATGGACATCAACTGCTTATTCAGAATCAGGACCTAACCAGATGAGCGATATCAATCCGGAATTGCGTTATAATGCTGCCAAAGAAGACCCATATGCATTAAAGAAAAAAGTTGTACGGGGAGGTTCATGGAAAGATGTTTCACAATTTATCCGTTCTGATATGCGCAGCTTTGAATATCAGAATGAAACACGCTCATATATAGGTTTCCGTTGTGTTAGGACACAAATCGGATTTTCAAAATCGAAGGGAAAGAAGTAAACTATAAACTTAAGAGATATGGGAAAATATAGAAGGTACAAAAATATAATTGAGATGTTCCTTTCCAGCGAGAAAGGAAAACGTGTCTTAAATTTCTGTTATAGTTGGGGTGCATCTATTGTTATTCTCGGTGCATTATTCAAACTATTGCATTTGCCCTATGCAAATCAGCTTCTGTTTTTTGCGATGATAACAGAAGCTGCCGTATTTTTTATTTCTGCATTTGAACGTCCTCAAAATGAATACCATTGGGAAGATGTATTCCCGGTATTAAAATCGAAAAATCCATTAGATCGTCCGGCTTTTGCCAAAGAGAATAGTGATGTGGCAATGAATGGAATTAATACTGGAGGAACGGTCATTATGAATGGGAACAATGTGGCGCAAGGGAATAATGCTGGTGCCACTGCCACTGCGGCTGCTTCTTTGGGATTGGACGTTACAGAAGATGATACTAGAAATTTGTCAGATAGTATCAAAAAATTAAGTGGAGCGGCTGAACAAATCTCAAAGATGGCAGAGTTAACAGAAGCTACTCAGAAATATTTAGAACAAATTTCTTCTGTATCAGAACAAATGGAAAAATTCAATCAAGTAACAAGCTCTTTAACTGAAGCCTCAGATTCTTTGTTGAATTCTTATAAGACAATCACAGACCATTCAGACGGAGTAACGCAAAACTCACAAAGTTATATAGAGCAAATGGAAATTCTGAATAAAAATATTTCCGGATTAAACTCTGCATACGAAATGCAAGTGAAGAGTATTTCCATTCAAATGGAAAATATTGAACGCATTAATAGCAGTTTGACTCGAATGCGGGAAATGTATGATGGTTCTGTTGTAGATAGTTCCGTATTCCGAAGCGAAACAGAAAAGATGACTCAGCAAATATCCCAGTTGAGTCAGGTTTATAGTCGATTGCTACAAGCAATGACGGTGAATATGTACACGCCGCCGCAGCCTAATTATCAGGTTCCGCAACCTCCTTATCAACAACCTTATGGTTATCAGCAACCATACACTGGACAACGACAAGGGTAATTGAGATAATAAATTGTAGAACAAGATAAATACAATGGCAGGAGTAGCGAATAATCCTAATTCACCGCGTCAGAAAATGATAAATCTGATGTACTTGGTGTTCATCGCCATGATGGCGTTGAATGTTTCTACCGAAGTACTGGATGGATTTGAACTGGTGCAGAATAGTTTGCGTACTTCCATCGACAATTCCACACATCGTAATGATATCGTGGCCGAAAATATGAAATCGGCATACCAAACTAATCCAGTCAAGGTAAAAGAATGGTATGAGAAAAGTCTGGAAGTAAAGCAAATATCCGACTCTTTATTCAATTATATACAAGATTTGAAATTGCAAATTGCAATCTTAGCTGATGGGAAAGATGCAAATGTTGATAATATAGAACATAAGGATGATTTGGAAGCTGCTGCACGTGTTATGTTGGCTCCGATAAAAGGCGAGGGCAAAAATCTAAGACTTACTATTGATGCGTATCGTGAACGATTAAGTGAATTGGTGCAAGACACAGCTAAAATTCGTATTATTGAGACAGCATTGAGTACAGAACCTCTTTATAAAGCAGGAATCCAAGCACGCACATGGGAAACTGCATTGTTTGAAAATATGCCAGTCGCTGCAGCAATTACTTTACTTACGAAAGTACAAAGTGATATCCGATATGCAGAAGGCGAAGTGCTTTCTCATTTATTAAGTAGTGTAGATGTTGGAGATTTTCGTGTAAATAAGATAACGGCGCAAGTCATTCCGCAGAGCCAAATTGTAATGCGAGGTAGCCAATATCAAGCGAATATTGTTTTGTCGGCTGTTGACTCAACGAAACGTCCAATCATTTTTGTCAATGGAGAAGAATTGTCGGCAGAAAAGAAAGGTTTATTTACAGTAAATACCGGTTCTACTGGAACTTTTCCTATTGAAGGTTATATCGAAATGCCGAATAGTGATGGCGGGATTAATAAGTATCCATTCCAGAGTGAATATTTCGTAACGGAGCCGAGTGCAACAGTCGCTTCTACATTGATGAACGTATTGTATGCTGGTATAGCTAATCCTGTTCGTATTGCGGTTCCTGGCGTACCAAGCGGTAATGTGACAGCAACGATGACGAACGGGACATTGACACGGCAAGGAGAATTATGGGACGCTCGGCCGACTAAAGTAGGTACTGAAGCGATTATTACAGTCAATGCCCGTATGGCTGACGGACGGAATGTTGAGATGGCCAAGACCTCTTTTCGTGTACGTGCATTACCTGACCCTATGCCTTATATTGAATACAAAGACGAAAACGGGAATGTACAAAAAATCCGAGGAGGCAAAATATCAAAGCGCAATTTGGTGGAAGCCGAAGGTATTTTAGCCGCTATTGACGATGACTTATTGAATGTAAATTATACAGTATTGAGCTTCGAATTGACTTTTTTTGATTCTATGGGAAATGCCATTCCGGAGGTAGCACAAGGAACAAATTTCTCGCAGCGCCAAAAAGATTATATCCGCCAACTGTCTCGTGGCAAGCGTTTCTATATTACCAATGTAATTGCAAAAGGACCGGACGGAATCGAACGTAAAATATCAACTGTTGAAGTAATTGTAAATTAATTCCACGTAATATGAAACGTATCTATTATATAATAGTTGTCTGCCTGCTCGCTTTCATGACGGTTGTCCCTGCTTCTGCTCAAGAAGAGGATGACAATGTGGGGATGACTACGCAACAACAGCGTAAAGGACCACGTGCAAATCGCGGTGAGCGAACTACAACCAAAGAGGATAGCGGTTTGCCGGAGTTGACGGTTCGTGCACAAGAACTGAACGAACGACTGACACAACAAATCGGCAATGCACGTTGGATGCGTGTAGTGTATCGGCAGATAGATTTGACCAAAGAGGAAAATGCTCCATTATATTATCCTGTCCGTCCAATGAATGGGCAAATGAATCTTTTTACCATTCTGTTTCAATTGTTGAGTGAAAAGAAACTTAATGTGTATGAATACATAGACGGTTATGAAGTGTTCGATGACGAGCATTTGGTCAACTTCAAAGAAATGTTGGACCGTTTCCATGTTTATTATGAAGAAGTGGATGATCGAGGTGGAGAACCGGCTTTGATTATCAACGAAAGTGATATTCCTTCGGAGCAGGTGCAGAATTATTATGTGAAAGAGGTTTGGTATTTTGACCAGAACAATTCATTATTCGATGTAAAAACGTTGGCGATTTGTCCGCTAATGACTATTGATAATGACTTCGGATTGACCACCAGTCCGATGTTTTGGGTTCCTTACGAAAATATCCGTCCTTATGTCAGTACGGCTTATATCATGACGTCGAACTTGAATAATGTGATGACTTTTACGATTAATGATTATTTCCGGCGCCGGATGTTTAAGGGAGATATCATTAAAACGCAGAATTTACTGAATCAGCCGCTTCAAGCTTATTGCCCGACACCTGACTCATTGAAAAATGAACAGGCTCTTATCGAAATGCAATTAGTTTCATTTGAAGATTCTTTGTGGATGAAGCCGGATACAACCGCGCAGATTGCCGATACGAAAGAGGCTAAAAAGGTAAAAAAGAAAGCTGAAAAAGCAGCAAAAGAAACGAAAGTAGAGACGAAAGCTGCTAAAGCGCAGACGACAACTCCTATACGCAGTGTTCGCCGGAGAAGATAACAATTGACGACTTATGTTTGTCCATTGTTTCTTCTCTTCGAAAGAGACCAGAATGCATATCCGCAGTCTGGGAAACATATGGGACTTCGTTTAACCGATTTGATAAACAGACTTGGAAAAATTTTTAATATGGTGAATCTGGTGGTTTCTTCATACATACAAGAAATTCCTACCACAAATTTTAAAAGGCCAAGCATAAATCCTTTCGAAATCAGGTATAAATTCCTCCAAAATTAGGCATAAATTTTTCTTATTCATACTGGGTTGTCTTTTATTGTGCCATCTTGGGTGTGGGGTATTAGGAGAAAGATTGAAAGAAAAGTACGATATTATGCGCGGAATCGGCATTGATTTATTACTTTTGTGCCAAATTTTCGGTAAATGAGTTACAATTGGAATACGAGGACGGAATTATTGTTAGGCAAAGAAGGTGTCCGGCTTCTTTCTGAAAGCCACGTGCTGGTGGTGGGATTGGGTGGAGTAGGTGCTTATGCAGCCGAGCAGATATGTCGGGCAGGTATCGGACAAATGACTATTGTAGATGCAGATACCGTGAATGAAAGCAACTTGAATCGCCAACTTCCTGCATTGCATTCCACGTTAGGGCTGCCTAAAGCCGAGGTGATGGCAAGGCGTCTGATGGATATTAATCCGGCGTTGAAGTTGACGATACTGAATGAATTCCTGCGCGATGAGCGGACGGAAGAGGTGTTGGGTATGGCAAAGTATGACTTTGTGGTAGATGCGATAGATTCGGTCAGCCCGAAGGTGTTCCTGCTCTATCATGCTTTCTTGAAGCATATCCCGATTGTATCGTCGATGGGTGCCGGTGCGAAGGTAGACCCAGCACAGATTAGTGTGGCGGATATTTCGAAGTCAACCAATTGCGCTTTGGCGAAAGTGGTCCGTAAACGTTTGCGGGGTATGGGCATCCAGAAAGGCATTCCAGTGGTATTCTCGAAGGAAATAGCGAATCCGGATGCTGTAATAGAGGTCGATAATGAGCGATGTAAACGAACCACGACAGGTACAGTTTCTTATATGCCGGCGATGTTCGGATGCTATTTGGCTTCGTATGTGATTCGAAATATTGTAAAGGTATGATAACGGCAAAAGGAATAACCAAGAGTTTCGGGATACTTCAGGTATTGAAAGGCATTGATTTGGAGATAAATAAAGGCGAAGTGGTTTCGATAGTCGGTCCAAGTGGAGCCGGAAAAACGACTTTGCTTCAGATACTTGGAACGTTGGATACACCCGATAGCGGTAGTTTGCTGATTAATGGGACGGATGTGGGGCGACTATCTGAGGTCAAGCTCTCCGCCTTTCGGAATCAGAATATCGGATTTGTGTTCCAATTTCATCAGTTGCTGCCGGAGTTTACGGCATTGGAGAATGTCATGATTCCCGCTTTGATAGCCCAAGAAAAGGCCTCCGAAGCAGAGAAACGGGCAAAGGAAATTCTGGATTTCCTCCGATTGAGCGACCGTATGACACATAAACCGGCAGAGCTTTCCGGGGGTGAAAAGCAACGCGTTGCTGTAGCACGGGCATTAATTAATAATCCGGCGGTTATTTTGGCTGATGAACCATCGGGCAGCTTGGATTCTCAGCATAAAGAAGAACTCCATGCTTTATTCTTCGAGTTACGAGATAAGATGGGACAAACATTCGTTATAGTTACCCATGATGAGCAGTTGGCGGCACATACCGATAGGACGATTCATATTAAAGATGGAAAAGTAGTTTAAACACAACAGATATGGCGAAAGAAAGAGTAACGTTTGGAAGCAAGATAGGTGTCATATTAGCCACGGTTGGATGTGCAGTTGGCTTAGGAAGCATTTGGCGTTTCCCGTATATGGTAGGAGAAAACGGGGGAGCGGCTTTCCTATTAGTATTTATGATTTGTACGGTGTTGTTAGGATTACCGATTATGATAACAGAGTTCTTCATCGGTCGGCATTCGAGAAGTAATGCAGCTGGAGCTTTCAAAGTATTAGCTCCCGGTACGGGATGGAAATGGATAGGCTATAACGGTGTATTGGCTGCATTCTTAATATTGGGATTCTATTCGGTAGTATCTGGTTGGACTTTAGAATATATCTGGCAAGCTATGAGTGGTTCATTGGCAGGAAAGAGTGCAGCTGAGTTTACAGAAGACTTCCGTGTTTTTTCTTCCGATATATTCCGTCCGATATTTTGGACAGCCGTGTTTGTGGCGCTTACGCATGTTATTATAGTTTTTGGTGTAGAAAAGGGAATAGAAAGGGCTTCGAAAGTCATGATGCCGGCGCTGTTCCTCATTCTTATCGCATTATGTATTCGCTCGGTTACATTGCCCGGTGTATCGGAAGGGTTAAACTTTCTGTTTGCCACGGATTTTGATAAGATTACCTCTTCAGTCGTATTAAGCGCAATGGGGCAAACCTTTTTCTCATTGAGCATTGGCATGGGATGCCTGATAACCTATTCTTCTTATTTTGGGAAAGATACAAATCTCCAAACGACAGCTTTGGAAGTAACGGTGCTGAATACATTAGTGGCATTATTGGCAGGGATCATGGTATTTCCTGCCGTATTTAGTTTTGGAATCGAACCAACGGCAGGTCCGGAGTTAGTATTTATCACTTTGCCCAATATATTCGAACAGTTGCCATTCGGAAGTGCATGGTCATTTGTCTTTTTTATCTTGTTAGCGTTAGCAGCATTGACCTCTACAATTTCCTTACATGAAGTTGCAACGGCTTATATTCATGAAGAGTATCACATGAGTCGGAGGAAAGCAGCATGGTTTGTTTCGATTGGAGTTACGATTATCGGTGCGATATGTTCTCTCTCTTTTGGTGTGTTGAAAGAATACACGATTGGCGGATTGATTATTTTTGATGCTTTGGATTTCTTGACAGCTAAGATAATGATGCCTTTGGGTGGGATGATGATATGTGTCTTTGTCGGTACACGCATTGAGAAAAAGGTGTTGAAAGAAGAACTGACAAACAAAGGGACAATTTCTTTTTACTTCTTTAATGCGTATGCTTTTTTCATTAAGTATTTGGCACCTATTGCGATTGCGATTATTTTCTTGAATGAGTTAGGTTTGTTTAAGTTCTTGTAATTCGATAAAGTTATGTCGTTGAAAAGATTGATGACGCCGAGTTTTTGCTACATCTTGGTTGCGAATTTCTTGCTTTACTTTGCGTTTTATCTTATCTTGCCGATACTTGCATTCTATTTGCAGGAAGAGTTTGGCGCAGGTAAAACTATGATTGGATTTATACTTTCTTGTTATACCATTGCTTGTTTGTGTATCCGGCCTTTTTCTGGGTATTTGTTAGACGCCTTTGCGCGTCGGCCACTTTACTTGTTGGCTTATTTCGTATTTGTTTTGATATTTGGAGGTTATATCTTGGCTACGAGTTTGACACTTTTTATTGCACTTCGCATTGTACAAGGACTGGCGTTTGGTATGGTTACGGTTGCGGGAAATACCATCGTGATTGACATCTTACCTTCTGCCCATCGCGGTGAAGGCATCGGTTATTATGGACTTGCTAATAATATTGCGATGAGTTTCGGTCCGATGATTGGACTGTTTATGCACAACACATGTTCTTATACGGTGATATTCTCTTGTGCATTGATATCGGGTACATTAGGGTTTTGCATGGCATATTTGGTAAAGACGCCTTATAAAGTACCGGTACAACGAATACCCATATCCTTAGACCGTTTCTTTTTGAAAAAAGGGATTTGGGCAGGGATAGCTCTACTGATGTTGTCTGTTCCTTACGGGATGACGACAACTTACGTGGCAATGTATGCGAAAGAAATAGGTATCGAAGTGAACTCAGGTCTCTATTTCACTTTTATGGCTATAGGCTTGGCTGTCTCTCGACTGTTTTCGGGGAAGCAGGTAGATAAAGGAAGAATTACACTGGTCATTTCATTAGGAATGTACCTGGCAGTATTTACGTTCTTTGTGCTTTCTGGTTTGCATCGACTGGTGTTATGGAATCATGTGTTCAGTTCCTATTTATACATTGTCATTGCTTTGGCACAGGGCATAGCTTTCGGGACAATGTTCCCGGCTTTCAATACCTTATTTGTGAACTTGGCGCATCATAACCAGCGTGGGACGGCTACTTCCACCTATCTTACGAGCTGGGACGTGGGCATTGGGATCGGGTTAATGATGGGCGGAAGTATTGCACAAGCATTTGGTGGGTTCGAGTATGCTTATCTCTTTGGAGCCTGTCTGTCAGTTGTTTCTACTTTGTTCTTCCTACTGAAGGCCGGACCGCATTTTAATCAGGAGAAACTCAGATAAAACGATGAAGATAGTAGCAGATGACACGATTCCTTTCCTCAAAGGAATTGCCGAGCCGGAAGCTGAGATCGTTTATCTGCCGGCAAGAGACTTTTCTCCTGAATCGATTAGAGACGCCGATGCGTTGATGGTACGTAGTATCGACAAATGTACACCGGAACTTCTCGAAGGGAGTCGGGTGAAACTGATTACAACGGCGACCATTGGTTTTGACCATATAGACACCCATTATTGCGCGTCGCATGGTATCGTGTGGAAGAATGCGCCGGGCTGCAACGCGCCTTCGGTGGCACAGTATCTCTTCTCGTGCCTGATTACCGTCGCTTTCCGGCGTGGCGAGTATTTGGGAGATAAGACATTGGGCATCATCGGCGTTGGACACGTGGGCAAAGAGGTAGAGCGGTTTGCTGATGCATTTGGTATGCGTGTGCTTCGGAATGACCCTCCGCGTGAGGAACGTGAAGGGACGGCGGGCTTTGTGTCGCTCAAGACCCTTGTTTCCGAATCGGATATCATCACGTTACATGTCCCCCTTTCGCGGGAAGGAAAGTGTCCCACCTACCATTTGGCAGATGCGGAGTTCTTCCGCCATGCGAAACAAGGAGCTTGGTTTATAAACAGTTGCCGTGGAGCGGTGCATGATACACAGGCGTTGCTTGCGGCAAAAGAGGCGGGAATGTTAGACGTAATTATCGTGGATTGCTGGGAAAATGAGCCTAATATTGACATCCGATTACTACGGATGTCGGACATTGTTACGCCCCACATAGCAGGCTTCTCGGCGGATGGTAAGGCTACGGCTACGCGTGTGTGCCTTAATGAGATAGCCAATTTCTTTGGTCTTCACTTCCGTCGTATTTCCGAAGTCGTTCCTTCGTCGCCACTCCGACCTATCATCGATCTGGACGAGTTTCCTGATCATCGCGTCGAACGAGCCATATTGCAGACCTTTAGTCCGATAGAGGTTGACAGTCGATTACGCAAAGACCCAACCGCTTTCGAGTTTTTGCGTAACCATTATGCTCATCCGCGCGAGCCCAAAGCATATCAACTGTTGCATGCCCGAACCGATGAGGTAGAAAAGCTGTGCAAGATTGGATTTAAGTTTGCAGAAGATAATTGATTTAAAATCCCACAAACTGTAGGATATCTTCTGCTTTATGTGCAATATATTTTGGTGAGTAGCTTTGTAACTCATGGACAGGTCGGAATCCCCATGTAACGCCGCAAGCATCCACGTCACTATTGATTGCGGTTTGCATATCTACATTCGAATCGCCTACATATAGCGTTTCTGATTTACACACACAAGCTTGAGCCAGAATATCATAAACGATGGTGGGATCAGGCTTCGGATTAATGCCTTCACGTTGTCCAAAAATTGCTTCAAAATGAATATTGGGGAAAAAATAAGGGACCAACTTTTCCGTTGCAGCTTGGTACTTATTGGATGCGACCGCAATCTTCACCCCTTTTTCTTGCAAAGCCTGCAAGAGTTCAGGGATTCCCGCATACGGACGACTCAAATCGACATTATGCTTATCATAATGAAGTAAGAAATCCTGACGGATCGCCGAAACATTTACCTTTGTTTTCTCTCCCTCCGGCAATGCCCGTTCAAAGAGTTTGTTGATTCCATTTCCCACGAAATAGTTGTATTCGTTCACTTCATGGATAGGAAAACCGTTCTTCGCCAGTGCATAATTTGTACTGCCGGCCAAATCTGCAATTGTATTCAGCAATGTTCCATCCAAATCAAATATTACCAATTTCTTCATAAAGCTTTTTTAAGCAAAAGTAAAACAAAAGAGCTGACTCCCAACGGAATCAGCCCTTTTTATTATATCAAAAAGAAATTACTTGCCAGAGAGTTTCTCTTTCAATGCAGCAAGTTCTTCAATATCACCTAATGTGGTCTTCTCAAGTGAAGAAGAAATTAAATTATTATTTTCTTCTTTCTTGTTGTGTTTAGCTTTCTTTTCTGCAGCCTCTTTCTTTGCGTTTTTCTGTTCATCTTCGAATACGCGGCTATGAGAAAGGATAATACGTTTAGCATCCTTGTTGAATTCGATAACTTTGAAAGGCAACTTCTCTTCTACCTGAGCTTGTGATCCGTTTTCCTTAACTAAATGCTTTGGGGTAGCAAAACCTTCTACACCGTAAGGCAATGAAACGACTGCACCTTTATCCAGCATTTCGATGATTGTACCTTCGTGAACGGAACCGATTGTGAAGATAGTTTCAAACACATCCCAAGGATTTTCTTCCAGTTGCTTGTGACCTAAGCTCAGGCGACGGTTTTCTTTATCGATTTCCAATACCTGAACTTCGATATCCGCACCAATCTGAGTGAATTCAGACGGATGTTTGATTTTCTTCGTCCAAGAAAGGTCAGAGATATGAATCAAGCCATCTACGCCCTCTTCAATTTCAACGAATACACCAAAGTTCGTGAAATTGCGAACCTTAGCCATGTGGCGAGAGCCAACCGGGAAGCGCTCTTCGATATTCTCCCATGGGTCTGGTTTCAATTGCTTGATACCAAGAGACATTTTACGTTCTTCGCGGTCGAGAGTCAAGATGACAGCTTCTACGTCATCACCTACCTTCATGAAATCTTGAGCCGAACGCAAATGCTGAGTCCAAGACATTTCAGATACGTGAATTAAACCTTCAACACCCGGAGCAATTTCAATGAATGCGCCGTAGTCAGCCATAACGACTACTTTGCCTTTTACCTTATCACCTACTTTCAAGTTCGGATCTAAAGAATCCCATGGATGTGGAGTCAGTTGCTTCAAACCAAGAGCGATACGCTTCTTTTCGTCATCAAAGTCGAGGATAACTACATTGATTTTCTCGTCCAAGTGAACAATTTCTTCCGGATGAGAAACACGTCCCCATGAAAGGTCTGTGATGTGAATCAAACCATCTACGCCACCCAAATCGATGAATACACCGTAAGAGGTGATGTTCTTGACTGTACCTTCCAATACTTGGCCTTTTTCCAGCTTCGAAATGATGTCTTTCTTCTGTTGTTCCAGTTCGGCTTCGATGAGCGCCTTGTGCGAAACAACCACGTTCTTGAACTCCTGATTGATTTTAACAATCTTGAATTCCATTGTTTTACCAACGAATACATCATAGTCACGAATTGGCTTCACGTCAATTTGAGAACCCGGCAAGAAGGCTTCGATGCCGAATACATCCACAATCATACCGCCCTTCGTACGGCATTTGATGTACCCTTTGATGATTTCGTCGTTTTCGAGTGCTTGATTAACACGTTCCCAAGAACGAGAAGCACGCGCTTTTTTGTGAGAAAGGATTAATTGCCCTTTTTTGTCTTCTTGGCTTTCAATGTAAACTTCTACTTGATCGCCTACTTTCAAATCCGGATTGTAACGGAATTCCGACATCGGAACAACGCCATCCGATTTAAATCCGATGTTAACTACAACTTCACGCTTGTTCATTGCAGTAACCGTACCCATTACCACTTCTTGGTCTTTTACCGTACTCAGGGTTTCGTCATACGTTTTTTCAAGGTCTGCCTTGCTTACGTCTCCGTAAGATTCGCCCTTTTCAAGGGCATCCCAATCGAAGTTCTCGATAGGTTGGATGTTTTTTAAGTTTTCCATTCTAAAATTGTTAATACTAAAATTTTTGCTTTAATTAGTAAGTTAGACATTATGTTGCCTCTCTCAAAAATCAGCGCAAAGGTAATGCTTTTTTATGATTCACAAGCTAATTACGGATTTTAAATCCGACATATTTTTAAAGAAGAGCTGAGGAAGGCTAAAAAAGCTCGTATGCAACATATCGTTTCATTACTATGGTCTGACCAAACATAGTAATGAAACGATATATTTAACGTGAGTTCGATATAAGAAAGCGGATTACGACAGGACAACGGTTCCCTATTCATACCTTCGATGGAAATGCCGATTTCGGATGCTTTCTATGGCTTTTGAGGTAGCCTTTTTCTGCTTTTTATCGCATTCAATCTCTTCATACACCTTGAACTTACTAACTTCAGGGTGCGTGAACTTACCGCTTCATGCACGCTGAAATTTTGAGGGTTGTTTCTCGCAAAAATCATCCG
>CAZOKT010000002.1:0-35896 GCA_964580505.1 uncultured Parabacteroides sp.
AGTTTATCGAAGGGTTACTATGAATCTACAATGTGTACTTTATCGGATGCTTACGTTTATCGAAGGGTTACCGCTTAACAAAATCATCGAATAAATTCAAAACAGTTTCTAAATGTATAAAATAAAAAATACGAGACTCAAACTTGAATCCCGTATTTTCCATTTACACAAAATATTTTATAGTGTCTATACTTTATTCCATTGCTTTTTATAAGTGCAAATGTAATAAAACTTATTGTTTGGCTTCATAAACGATAGCATTAATTTTGTGATAGTTATCGTGATCTTATCGGGTTATATCTTTTTATGGTCACAGGCAATGTATGTTCAATAATCTCGTCTTTGTATCTTATTACAACCAGAATATTACGTGTAATTGATGCAGAAG
Source organism: uncultured Parabacteroides sp. (assembly GCA_964580505.1). Classification (GTDB taxonomy): domain Bacteria; phylum Bacteroidota; class Bacteroidia; order Bacteroidales; family Tannerellaceae; genus Parabacteroides. The sequence goes on from CAZOKT010000002.1 coordinate 389, forward strand.
AGAAACGAGCCGGAATATTAAATGCCAATTTACATTCTGAAAGAGCTTCAATAGTCCCTTCCCATTCTCTTTTAGTCCCTGCACATTCCAATGAAACATTAAGATTCTCAAATCTTTCATTGGTGGTATTCCGTAATTTAATTTCTGCATGTGCCCTACCTTTCTCGTTTGCCTGCAAATTCTTATAAGCAAGTTGAACGTCCAAGTCCTCTTTTATTGACAATGTGTCAACCGACACGGAGATTTTCTTGACAGTGGTCTTCCGCGGCTCTTCAATAAACACTATCGAATCTGATTCTGACTCATATTTGGAAACACGCATCAAGGAATCCAATGTAAGGGTTCCTTCTCGGTATATTAATCTTGTAGGCAAGGTTTCCAATATATAATTCTCATCAGTAATTGAAGACGATAAAACACGTTTTACCACCGCTTGCAACTTACCGTTTTCCTGATATTGTTTGATGCCTTCATTTGTAACAATAATACATTCACCTTTATAGACAGATGAACGAAATGAGGCTTTCATTTTTTTATTTCCCAATGCAAAACGTTCTGTTCCGGCCTTATCAATATGCTTCCATCCATTTTTATCCGTATATATGGTAGCACAGCCTTCGACAAAAGGGAACACATCGTCAAACATTGTCGGATGCTTTTTCCCAAAGGACAAACGATTTTTCATCTTTAATTTTACATGTAAAGGTTCTCCGTTTACTGTCATGAATCCCCATTTGGCGTTATTGCCGACAATGATATAGTCATCGTATACGAATCGGAATTTGGGATGAGCTTTATATTTTATATCAAACATTTTTATTTTTCCCAACGAATCCACAACTCCCTCTATGGCATCATCTTTTATCAATAAAGCCTTGCCTTCCCTAAATAAAATGTCTTGGAATTCAACGGAAACGATAACATTGTCATTGTCATCTATAATTCCATAAAAATCACCACTCTTGACCTTATATAGTCCATGACCCAAATCGACCTTATTGTCATATCCAAACCCTTGCCCATGGGAAGGGAGGAAAAGAATAACAGCCGCAACAATAAGTAAGAACTTCCTCATTTTAGTATTCTCAATTGATTAATCCCCAAGCTTTTAATGTTTCTTTATCACTGATAATGGCTTTTTTGTATATCTCAGCCGTAGTATCATTATGATTTAAGATCCTATTTTCAAAAAGTCTGTACAGTTCTACAATTTTTTTGTCTCCATTCGAAGGTAAAGAGCCGTCTAATTTCATTTCCATCAGGTTATTAAAAGCCCAATAAACTGACTTATAGTCTGAAGTATCCAAACGCATTGTTCTGTAAAGCCATCCGTTAGCTTTCGACAAATCCGGTTCGATTCCCAAAAATGACTGTCGTACGGTTGGCACATTAAATACTTTGTTACTTTTTGAGAGAGTCAGACCGCATTCAAACATAGCTTCGGCATTTAATGTATCGGATAATGCTATCTTTTCCAATTCAGAAAAGCCTTTTTTTACCTCTTCCAGCCTATTTGAGTTTAGTAATACCACATAATATTTCTGTTGTGCCGGTGCATACAAACTATCCTCTACTAATACTTTAAGCATTTCTTTGCCTTGTATTTGTAGCTGAATACTGTCCGTTTGACCAAGCATAGATAAAGCTTCGCTATAAATCTCCTCACAAGTAGGTTGTTGAACTATTATTGTATCTTTTTCATTTGGTTGATCATCGGGAAGATGATTGATACAAATTAGGATGGCTGCCGTTATTGCTACAACAATGGCACTTCCTATAGCCACCTTTTTCCTGCTAAGAGCATTATTACTTTCTTTTGTAGAAATACGCTCCAAATCTACTCTTAATTCTGCAACAGAAGCATACCTTTTAGCCTGATCCTTTTCTGTTGCCTTCCGTATAATCTTTTTATAGCCATTATTTTGGATTTCTTTCAACGGGAGAGGTTTGCGCAGGTTCGCGGAAAGGATTTCTTGATCTGTTCCACTGAAAGGGAGATGCCCTGTACATAATTGAAACAAAAGTACTCCCAATGCGTAAATATCTGTCGTGTAATTATGGCTCTTGACATCTCCAAGTACCAATTCGGGCGCAGCATAATTAACCTTCCCCATGAATACGCCGGTTGCAGTCAAAGCCTTATCAAGACTTCCAAGAGACACGATTTGCTTACAGATGCCAAAATCTATCAGTTTTATCTTGCCGTCTATCGTCAACATAATATTAGACGGGTCAATATCCCTATGGATAAATCCGTTGTCATGCAGAGCCATTAACCCTGAAAGTATAGGTTTCATTATCCGTACAACAGTTGCATATCTGTTTTGAATGTATTGGCTGTATATTTCCGCTGCAAAAGGAATTTGCATCCCTGTCTGATCCGAAGTGATGCCGTTTATTACATTTTCGAGGGTAACACCCACCAAAAGTTCCATTACTACATGATAGTGAACTTTGCTTTTCCCTGTTCCTTCAATATCGGAAGTGGTCTCGACAAAGCCTAACATCCGTATCAAGTTGTCATTATCCAATTGAATATCGGCTTCGCGTCTTGCTCTTTCCACAACACGTTTCGGAATATTGTCATAGATGGCTTTAATGGCGACAGGCGTTCTTTCTCCGGTCCTTTCAACCACCTTGAACCCTTTGAATACACGTCCCATACCTCCCTCTCCAAGAGGTGTGGAGTCGGCGTCATACTCGTAGGATATTCCCATTCGTTTTTCTACATCACCCTGTAATCTTATGATATACATAAAAACAAATTTGATTTTAGTAAGCTTCAACTCTTAATTTCATATCCCCGATAGAGATAATGTCACCAGGTATAATCTTATGGCCTTCTTTCGTGACTTTCTCTGAATTGACAAAAGTTCCATTCAGTGAGCAAGACCAACCTTCATTATTACTTTTATCCCATTGACCGTCACGGATATACCAAATATCATTCTCATCATCAAGTTCTATTGTACAATGGCGACGGGAAATATAGGTGGAAACCTGTTCGGACAATTGTATCATATTGAATACGGAAGCATCCTCTCTTCCTACCGTGATAATTCTTCGGGGTAATTGCATTATTTCAGGCAACCGGTAATATTTGTCAAACTCGTCTCCCTGCATGACATGTAGCATCAATCCATGCATAATAGATTTCGGGGCTTCAACCCTGCTCCCTTCAACGCCTACGTACCGGCATTCATCATCTGGAAGTTTATTTATGATTTCATCTACATCTTTGGCCCGTCCTGCCACTTCGGAAGATAAGCAAACATCCAGAATGTCCATCCACATATTTTGTTGCTCATTGCGTAACAGTGTATTCCTGTTCCAATCGTTACTTTTTGCACGTGATTGATAGTGAATCCAATCGGATTCCGTTGCAAGTCTTCCAAACGGAAGTTCTCCGGTTAAGAGCTGGAAAAGGATGACTCCAAAAGCGAATATATCCACGGACGGAAGGACTGTGGAACACTGCTCTATGCGATATAATTCCGGGGCTTGGTAAGCCAACGATTTGTCCAAGAATAGGGAACGCAGCGTCTTGTTTTTGCTCGCCAATAAATTGGCCCTTCCTCCAAGTATCACATAATTTGTCAGTTTTACATGATTGCCGTCAGATATAAGGATGTTCTCCGGAGTTAGCTGACAGTGTACCTTTCCCGACTTGTGCAGGTCCCGCAATCCATACAATATTTCTTTGGCAGTCTTTACTATATCAAGTTTTTTACTCCTGATAAGATGAGACAAATCCATGGATTTACAATATTCCATGAGCAGATAAGGATTGCCATTTACCATACCTGTATGTACGATATTGGTAAGGTAATTGCTTTTTATCTGACAACTTTTAATCTCATTATCAGCCGAGAGCAACATCCTTTGACGAAGATTGGAATCCATTTCCCAAAGTTTTAGCAACTTCAGGATGTATTCGTTGCCGGATGTGTCATTCACCTTGAACTTTTGGTCAGTCCGAGTGGAATTGAGAACCCTCTCCACACGGAACTTCCCATCTATCATATCGTGCATGCGGAAGTCGCAGCGTTGGACAGTAATGTTTCCCATAATGACTCAACAATTAGTAACAAATGTATAGCAAGAACCACCACTCAAGAATAAAGGGATACCCATCATGAATTTATGTCTAAATCAAACTTAGGTGATCTTTCGTGTTTCATAAAATAACTTCTGAAACTCTGCTCATCTTTAAAATTCTTCTCAACATATTCTTGTGCCATTTTGCTAAGTTTAGTTTTATGATCCACCATTACCTCGTTATATGTCTGATAGAGACCGAAAGCATAATCGTTACCATACTTATCCTCTCCAAAATTACGTCTCCAATCTTGCGCTATGCCATTTGCATAGCGGATTATTTGGTCATCCATGTTAACATTACTTTGCCCCAAAGTGATTTTCTGGATAGCACCATCAAGATTTCTATTTATACAAAAATCTTGATAATTCATCGTACCTATAAATTTATACCTCTTTTCAAAGGACGTAGAAGATGTAGAAGCTGTCAATGATAAAAACTTACTGTCTTTCATATTTTCTCTTTTTGATGTTAAACTCAAATAATCTATCTCCCATTCTTATTATATCACCAGATTCCAGTTTGATACCGGCACCTGCATGGACGTATGTTGAATTGTCGTGAGAACGGTCTTCTATGAACCAATGACCATCTGAGAAGAACAAACAAGCCTGTTCTTCATCGTCAATCGTTTGGTCGTGAGGCGCGGTATTGTGCCGGGCAAGCATTACTTCCGCACCCTCGTCATAGACTTCTTCAGGCATGTGGCTTTCGCCATGCAGTGAGATGGGTCGCAACACACAAATAGGAATTTCATCCTCGTCATATTCCTCCACTACGGCAGGTGGTGGAGCAATCACGTCTTCCGGCATTTCTGCCAAGCAATTGGGGCAAGTGTGCATTCCGTTTATTACGGGATAGCCACAATTATTACATTGCATCATCATAATTATGCGTTAGTTGTCAATTCGTAATAGCCGTAATCTACAATTGAAGGTTTGTAAGGAATATCCATTTCGTCAATAAATACAGTTAACGAATGCTTTTGCCATGTCCACATTTTTTTTACATGTTCTTTATGAGGTGATATTATTCGGTTTTCCCTATCTCCATAAGCTTTTTGAGCAATACATTGAAGTAACCTATTTAGAATTTCTCCTCTTAGTATGTATGCGTGTATTTTGGATGTGCGTCTCTGATAATCAAAAAAATATTTTTGACGGTTCTTGTAAAACACATTCATCAACATACTCATCTTCACACGGAGAATATTAAGTCCTGCAGCATCAAATGTAATAGCATATCGACCCGTAATTAATGAGTTGTTACTTGCGAGTCCACCACCAAGAGAATGTCCTATAAACCATAATACAGAATTGGTTTTTATACATTTGTCGTGCAATATTTTAGCATTCTGTACAGAACGCGTATATTGAGGCGATAAACCTATTAATCCCTGTGATATATTTGTAAACCAATCGGCCCACGAAGTCATCTTTGTTCCTACTGTACAATAAGCGTAATACTTTCGATTATTTATAGTCTTTGAGAACAGAAGTGATGCAAAGCCACTGCTTTTAACTTCAAGCTTTATCTTATCTCCAAATATCTCAGAAATATTTTCAACAATTGACCATCCATGATATTCTGAATATTCAATCTTTCCGTCATAATGATCATATGCCCATTGACACAAGGCTGCAGCATCCATATCATCATATTTTTCAGGAATCTCATCAGACTGATTGTCTGCATTTGATGTTTTATTGTCATCAAATTCAACAGAACCATACAATAAGGTTGTTGTATGTCGTAATATGGATTTTTCTCCTATAAGTTGGTGGTTATCTAACATAAACAAATACTTTCCAGCTAAAACTTTTCCTTAACTCAATATTAATCCTCAAATAATCAAAGAAATCAGACTTGTTAATCTCTTCTTTCAATGATTCGGAGAGAATCTGAAAATGCACGTTAATGCATTTCTCAATATGCCTATCAACAGAAATATTACTCTCAGATAGAGATATTTTGCAATAGCCTATAGCTTCCTCACCAAAAGCACGCATGAACTCCAATTTGCAATACCGCAACAAATCCATCTTTGTAAATAAACGGTCGTTGCCATTTACGATATGCCTTGCCAATTCTTTGCGCGTCTTTATATCTATTATCTTGTTTCTGCCACCAGTTGCATCAATCAACGCTTCAACATTTCCTACAGCGGCATTTGTCGATGTTAATTTTCCTCCACGCCTTAGAAGATTTCCCCGTTCACCATTAGTCGTGAAATAGGTCAGGATCATTGGTTGCTGATTGTTACGAGGTTTCCGAATGGCATATACACCACCGTATGGGCGGATGTTCCCTGAACGATATTCATCCAGTGAATCATAGACCTGCATCATAGACTGGCGCAAGGCACGAAGTGTGGCACCATCGTGCAACGAATTGCTGTCAACAAAAGCAAAGTAATCATCAACATAATGATGGTATAAGTTGGTTATGTCCTCGCGAATACGTTCGTTGTCGTATTGGCTGACATCGAAATCACGGATGAAGAACTCTTGTGCCTGTTCTTGATTGTGCATGACATCCAAGAAATAAGTGCCTGTCTTGTCATTCTCCAGACACTGGATAGGTTCACTGTAACTTAGTTTAGTGTCTTGAATATCGTAGTTTACGGCCGGGATGCAATTCAGCAGTATGGCAGTGTCGAGCGGCAACGAAATTCCTTTTGCTGATTTTATGCGTATCCATAGGTAACGGTTTCCTACGAACGGTTCTATTATGTCTTGCGCGTATGAATCCATTATCCAAGCAGGAATTTCGCCACGATGGAGAGTTCGTTTATTGGGACATTGTCCGAACCTATATAACCATAATCCATAATAAACCAAACTCTTTTTCCAGAACTCCATCAGCATGAAATTGTTGTTCAATGTTCTTGGCATATCTTCCATTACCAGCGACATAGGTATCTGCACGTCTCCAACTTCAGCAACCAGCATATCAGATGGCAAGGGATGAGAAAATGCAATTATTGCATCTTCCAGTGTATTTACCTCCCCCGCCGCATCAAAAGCCAACCAGACCTCTTCTTTGTGCCGGTTGTCCGGCCATGTGGCCTGAACGGGCGATTTCTCAGGCTGCAACAGAGTGTTGTTCATGAAACAAGCCGCCAGTCTGCCGGGTACAATGCGCGTCCTGAATATAGGACGGAAATTGCATTTGGCCGGCTTGTAGGTAAACACATCATTCTCATCAATAAAGTAAGGTGTGCATTCGCACCCGTTGCCAATGCTGAGTACCGTAACAGCAGGCTGCGCCCTTAGGTTACTACGCAATAAAACCTGATCACAAAAACGTTCGGACAGTCTCGTCACTGTCTGTTCCATCTTCCGTTCTATCTCACAGGACTGATGTGCCAAAGCGACAAGCATCATTTTCGCCACGGGGTCTGCGAGCGATATGCGCTGCTCATCCTGTTCCAATGCCCGCTGTATTTCAGCAACCTTGTTTCTTACTTTTACATCCATTATTTATTGTTCAAAAACGGATCCATAAAAAATTCCACTTCGCGTTGATAATCCCCCTCGCGTGTGCCGACGAATTCATTGTAGGTCAACCGCCCTTTTACCAAAACCCTGACAACATATTTACTGTTCTCTCCGCGCCGCGAAAATTTGTTCTTTTCCATGCTTAGTTGAACTTCCACCTCAAGGTTTTTCAGGTATGGGATGTAATACGAAATGCTGTCACGCACACTCTTCTCACATTGCCTGATTCCGGCTCTCGACATCTGCACCTTTTCCTCCCGGTTGTTTTTGCGCTTCACGATTTTAAAATCCGTGCCATGGTTGAAATCCACTAAATTCATGGCAATGAATTCATTATCCCAGAAGCTGAAGCCAAATTCCCCATCAGCCTTAAACCGCCTGATAGCGGTAAAGACTACCGTATCAACCCAGTTGTCGATGACAGAATATACATTCGAAAGCGGACGTTCGATCGCCAGATTCAGTTGCTCGTCATTTACAAAGTGAATGGGAGAATTACAATATTGCATCAATGATGTTTTTTACGAAGACTGTCAGTACTGCCGATTCCTCTTCTCGGCGATCTCACTTTTTCTGCTTCCGGTGCATAATTTTTAATATCTCTCACACCAAATGTATTGGTGATGTTTACAAGTGTACGAATCAAATAAATGCCTTCACTTATCATTTCTGAAATTATATAAGGAGTATAATGCGACTCAACGAATGAAACACAACGCTCTCTTTCGGGAACAGTTACACCTTTTTCCAACTCCGACAACGCTAAAATGGTCTGTATGCTTTCCTGCATTAAGGTTATCAGATGACGGGGCGACATTTTATCAGACTCTTTTTCGACTTCTACAGCAATCCGGGTCAGTACCGGCACTGCCGACATAATCAACAGAAATTGATCCGTATCTATTGATTCTTTCAGGGCTTTGATAAGTCCTTCAAGTTCCACTGCATAATTTGAAGCAGAACGTAAAAGCATCCCATTCGCCCTCAGGGATATGCTGGGAGCTATGAATGTTGAGTCTGCACTCCAACCATGCTTGTAGATAAAACGCGCAAAAGGTACAGCATCGGGATTGTTGTAATGTTCACTTTCAGGCTTGACCTGAATCTGATAGTCTGCATCGCAGAGCGGAACAGATTTCTCTTTTTGGCAAACCTTTATCGTTTCTTCTGAGGTTGCATCAATATATAATATAAGCGGTTCTGTAGTATCAGGCAAATTGATATTCTGAAACAATGTACGTTCCTCACGGGAATATGACAACCGAATCAATTTACCGGAATAACAGATTGCATTGGCCTCTAATTCTATGACAGACAAAGCCGATTCAGTCAACTCATATCTGAATATAGGCAAACTCAGGAATCCATAATCCCCATTCACCAAGACGGAATATAAGGGCTGCAGGCAAGACAAATAATATTCGTCCGATGCTCGAAATGTCTCATCTGTCAGGCGCATGCCCGCTTGCCATGCCACTCGATATTTATTGTTCATGATAAAGTCGTTTATATCAATTGTGTACTGTAATTCAAGAAAACACCTTTCGTATCATTGGCCCCACACAAATCAGGTCTTGCCAGTTTGTCCCCGAAACTGATAACCAATTCATCTTCCAACGATAAAAACCAAGAAGAAAAGAACTCATTAAACTCACTTATCTGTGTTATGAGCAGATTCAGATGTGCTTCGGTCTTGATTTCTGTTTGGTAGAAAACTTTCCATATACAAACAATGCCTATAAAAGTTGTTCCACAATATAAATTATCGAGAGAATCACCAATACGGGATGGGACATCATCAGACATAGGAAGATTTACTTCCCTATACTCCTTTTCTATGTCGGCATTGCCAATAAAAACATATCCTAACGCCGTTTTTATCATTTCATCATTTCCACGAAAATCTCTTACCCAAGGCAGGCAAGGATAGACCGCCTTGATATATGGATTACTTAGGTTTACCTCATATCCGTCCGTAATAAAATCCGATAGGAATTGATTTCCTGAAAATATATTTTCATTCAGCCATTGTTGATATGTTGTCCTTATCCGTTGAAAATGTTGATCGAAAGGCTTGAAATAGGTCAATGCCTTGCTTTTTTGTTCTTCCTGGTCTTTATATCGCTTATCAAATTCCTCTGTATCTCCATCTGTGTCCAAGTAATGATCCAAAGGATGAAAGAGATACTCCGGCAATATATGATACAAGCTGTCTCGTTTTAGGGAAAATTTAACGGAGGGTTCTACATTCTGCCTGTTCCTGACAATGACATCAATATTATCACCCAAAGCCGTCCGCTCCGAAACGCCCTTGAATTCATAGCTATAACTAGGCTTTTTATCGGCTATTGCATCCATGTGTTGGATAATTACAGACATGGCTACATCTGCATCCAGTTCTTTGAGGATATTTGGTTTTGTCAATTTCATCTTAAAACAAACTATAGCTTTCTTTCTTTTTTACTTTCACATTTGCCTGCCACTTGTTTTTCGGATCCGCACTATAAAACTTGGTCTTTACAATCGCATTGGGATTCTCTTGTTTTCTATCACCATGTTTCGGACTTGTGCGATATTCAAAATGCAAATGCTCATCCTCACCAGTCAGGTTATAAGCATTGCCCGTTGTACCGCTTTTACCCAGCATAGTTCCTTTTTTCACAGCCTCACCATATTTTACCGAGACAGAACTCAAATGCGCATAGAAAGAATAATAGGTTTGTTTCTGTCTTTTGTGAGTAACCAATACACAATGCCCGAAATCCGGGTGGTTTTGAACCAGTGATACTACACCATCCCCCACAGCATAAACAGGCGTTCCCTTGGGAGCATAATAATCGAAGCCCCTATGCCATTTTACACTTCCATCTGCATTGCGCCTTACAGGGCCATATAGGTTGCTTGCCTTATTGCGCCTAATCCGTGGATTCTTTACAGGATCACCCCACGAAGTGTCGAAAGAAATCTCACCCAAGGTCAAATCAATGTCCACATCAAAAAGTTTGAAAATGGAATCGTTTACGTCCAATTCGATTTGTTCTTTCCCCGCATTCGGTTCCGGCTTTTGCTCCTCTTGATGTATCTGGTCAAGGGACATTTCTTGCAATTTCTTGAAATTATCGTTAGATTGAGCATAGATATCAAAACAAGATAATATCATTGCAATAATCAAAAGGACAGTTGTGTATTTTTTCATCCAATAATTTCCAATGTATTATTATCATCACCTTTCTTCATGTACTTTTCTATTTTTTCAGAATTTCTTTTCGTCCTTTCTATCTGTTCCGTTATTTTTTCAGGATTACAATCACAATTATTTACATTTGTATTTTTTCCTCCGTTAGTTCCAGATCCACCTCCTTTTCCTCTTCCGTTAGTACCTTTCCCAAATGAAGATCCACTTCCAGACCAGTTAGTTCCATGTTTTGTTGATCCTGATCCTGTAATGGGAGTAACATGTTGAACTTTTCCTGTTTCTCCTATTGAGTCCATTACTGTTGTTTTTGATGTCCAATACACTTCCCCATTGCTATTTGCTACTTTTTTGAATTCGGTCTCTTTTTCTATTATTCTGTTTTTTATTCTTTGTCTTGTAACTTCGTCTAAATGGATAACCTTGTTGGATTCTTTTGAGCCTTTTGCTGCATTTTTCCTATATGAATCCATTGAAATGGTATTTGAAGACGAAGGCGTTTTCAACGCTGTTTTCCCTGTCTTTACAGATGTGGCAGAAACTTTTCCAGCAATCTTAGCACCTTTATACGCAACCTTAGCACCACCTGCCACATCACCGATTCCCGGTACAGCCGCTACAATTGATAATCCGGCTCCAACCCAATCACCTCTTATCGCAGAAATAGCTGCATTCATTAAATCTGGGATAGCACCGGCTACGGGAACCATTCCTGCAACATCTAATGCCACCTGTATGCCATCTAAAACAGACTGCTGAGTTAATCCTTCCTTATTTAGTTCATTAAATTCTTGTAGGAGCTCTTCTTGAATCTCCTGTTCGGCTACATTCTGCATTCCGCTCTTTTGTGAGAAAGAAACGCGACACGCTTTAATTTCCAATGTTTGTCCCGGATTGATGATTGATATTGTTCCTCCATACATGCATTGTAGAGTCGCCGATTCTAATAATGCCGGTTCTCCGCATATCAGGCTGTCTTTATCTATGACCTGCCATTTAGGGCATGTCCCCGGTACGCAAGGCATAGGGGTGAGCATTCCGTGATTGGCCGCAGTTGCAGAAGCAGTCGGGGGATAACCTAACGAACGACATCTGCCAAAACTCGGAACATTTTTAATAGAAACATAATCTGCAACATTAGCTTGGTCTTTCTCTGTCAAAGACACCTTCTTAGGTGTAGCTATCAATTTGGGGGAAGATGTTCCCATCGTGCATTTCAAAGTTGCTCCTGTACAAACGTATTTCATATTCGGCTACCAATTAGCGCACTTTGACTTTAGATGCTTGTATAGATATATCATTGTTGGCATCCATTGAGATACTTCCTTTGGATTTAATTCCAACATCACCATCTGCACTGATTCTGATGTTGCCTTTAGCCACAATATTTATATTCGTATCAGCAACGACTTCAATCTCTCCGGCAGAACAGATGGTTATTTTCTTGTCGTCGGCAGACAAGGTTATGTGATAAGTATTGTTCTTGTTGTCATAGATTTCTATTAAGCCGGCTTCACCCTTGTCGTTAAACAGAATGGTATGCCCACTGCGAGTCCTGATGGCCTTTATATTATTACTTGTTCCATCTTGTTCTTGCGATACAGCCCATGCTTCATCGGGGTTTCCTGTTCCGCCGTTGTAAAAAGAACCGATGACATACGGACGCTCAGCATTGTTCATTTCAAAACCTATCATTACCTCTTCACCTATCTCCGGAACAAATTGCAGTCCCTTGCTCTGACCTGCATAAGGAACGGCTATACGCAACCAAGGCGTTTTCATATTCTTGCTTTGGATTTCCTGCCATGGAAATTGCACCCGCACCCGCCCCAACATCTGCTCATCCTTGTTATCGACAACTTTTGCCCTTTGTTGCGGAGCTATGGCAAACACATCGGCATCGGAATAGGAGGGGTAACTGCATGTAACGGGTATGGCCACAAAACTATTCGAATATTCCTGCCTGTAATCAAACGAGTGGTTTATGCCGATGACTTTTAATGATTGCTGCTCAACATCTTTATTTTCTCCTGATTTGTTTTGGGTGTTGTCACGTATCAAGAATGTCTGCCCGATTTTCAGCATAGCCAGCTTGGAAAAACCTTGAACAGTCATAACGGCCGTCGTCTTCCCCAGTGTTTCTATCTGTAATGAATAGTCCAATATATTATCAGCTCCCTCGCATTCTTTTCCACTGTCAAACCCGCCTGCTTTCAATGCCACGGTCTGCTCATCCTGAAACCTTTGCATTGAAGCATTGTATGCTTTATCCGTCCAATCGTTCATTTTTCCCTCAACCATGCCTTGCGCAGATGTTTTCTGAATGCCCTTATCCTTACCATACCGATAGTAATCCGGCAACAAATGACTGAATGAGAACGATGCCATATTTTGATGCAGACTGTATGACATCAGGCTTCCGCCTGGATATTCCAGATTCGCAGATGAAGAATCGCACACATCCAATTCACCAAAAACAAACGTATCACCGGTATTATACATCCATTCGCCAAAGCGTACTGCCAACATACAGATAAAAGCATAATCGCTTTGGTCATATTGCACAATATATGGTATTTTGCTCTTAAACCTCGGTGACACATTGGATTTAATGTCATGATAAGGTGTAAGAACTTCATCTACTATTTCTTTCAATGTCATATTTTCAAAAGAACGGCAATGCGGAGTGTTTTGGAGCAAGGAATCCCATGTGGCGGCAGTGACACTCGCCGATTGTGCGCTCGCGGTTGCCCTTGAAGCCGATACGTCTATTATCATGCCCTTGAAAACGAAAGACGCAGAAGGGTTCTCCGTTGTTTTGCTGGTCTTTATCGTAGTAACATTTATCTCCAACGATTTCCCTATCAGTTGTGTGATATTGGCAAACACCACATCTTTTTCCGTTTCTGTTTTGTCTTCTTTTTCCAAAGAAAAGCTTAACTGCATAGGTTGCAACAATTCCTGAGAGAGGGAATAACCGCTCAAAACGTAATTTTCCCCGTTGATGACGCAACATGAATTTTTCGATGAGGAACTACCGTCCAAGATAACCTTGATTTCATAAATCATGTCAGCACTGAAATCATTGTCAACAGAGCCACTGCTTCCATTTGTCTTAGACGTTTCATTGGAAGTTGAATTGGAAGTCGAAGCATCATCTTCGTTTTCGCCTGACAGACTGTTTTCATTCCCTTCTTCATTAATATTGGGTTCGCTCCCGGTCAATTGTCCTTGATGGTCTTTATCCCAAGTTTCTTCAAACTGTTTACCCTTTGCAATTGAACCTACGACAGAAGCCCCTGCGCCTAAAGTGCCACTGATTGATGAAGAAAAATAACCAAGTGCAGAGGCTATGTTGCCGTGTTTGAGCGCCTCGATTCCGGCTTTTGCGCTATAGAAGCTCCCTATCCCGGATGCCCCGGCTTGCGTCAAGCTTGCGGCGGCCATTCCCAAATTAGAACTGATATTTACTCCATCTTCCAAATAATGCCCAATCCAAGTTTCTTCAAGTCCCATGGCTTTAAAGATTTCGTCAGTCATGCATTGTAAGGTCTTTGCAAAGGATGCCGTCCCGGATGCTATATTTTGGACATTCGTGTTTATCTTATTTATCGCTTCATCCGGATCGCCATAACTACCGCCCCAACCGGATATGCCCGTCATTATCTTGTCTGTGTCACTCAACAGACTCGAAGCATTGTTCTTTATTTGACTGCCCGTTTCAAATAGAACAGGATTGGATTCCTTGTAAGCCTCAACAAAAGCATTACATGCCTCTGGATTTATATTCGCCACCGACTGATACAATGCGTCATAGCCTTCATCTATATTTTTTGCCGTTTCAGACATGTCCTTGACTGAAACATCCCCTGTCAAGGCATCCTGTATGGCTTCTATAGATGCCGTCGCGACTTTCAAACTATCTAAAGTTACATTGGAAGCACTTGAACTTGATTCTTTTCCATCTTGATTTTTTTCAACGGCAACCATAGCCCCGGCGGCATCGGATATTGCGTCAGAAACAGATGACAACTCTTTGGCTATATTTGTCTTTGCCTCATCAAATTCTTCCTGATTTGAGGAAAAGGATTCAAAAACAGCAGATTTCTGCTTCAGTATTTCCGATGTGTTTTGCAAGTCCGTTATAGATGCCATAAAAATAATTTAGATTTATCGAGTTTGCCAATCATTTTCAAAGTTAGCAGAACCACCGAAAGTAAACTTCCGCGCGCTGAGTGTGACTTTTGTGCGAACCAACAAACTGTTACTGTTGTTAAAGTATTGGTACATATTCACCATGTAGGCATCTTCAAAATAGAGATGCAGATATTTCTTTTTATTGTCATCCGTTGAAAGAAGCATTTCTATTGTGCCGTCATGGGTATCAGCTCGATTAAACATCCAGTTATAAAAAAACAGGTCATCATCACCTTGAGCAGGCATGACAAACTTAATCAATCCGCTTTGCGGCCTTGAAGCGGGTTTGCTGCTTTCGTCAAGAGATTGATAGAATTCGTATTCGCATTCCACGAGTTCATATTTTTTCCCCGTATATGCTTCGACCTCGGCGGCAGAAGTCTTCTGTTGGTCTATTATCAGTGTTGCCTTGAATGCCATAACGCTATTGTTTTAAGAAGGTGACCGCCTGTAAAACAGGCAGTCACCAAGTTAGAGTCCTGCACTTTAGAGTGCCCAGTGATTGTCGTACTCTACGCTACCCTTACCTGTTACGGTAAGCTGACGGCAAGTGATGGTGATGGACTCGTACATACGATCTGTGTTCGTATCATCATACACTTCCTCATAGCTTACGCAATAAGCATCGATGAAAGAAAGGGTCTTCATGATGCCGCCAAGTTTGTTCGGCCACGTGATAGTACCATTCTTGGAACCGTAGGAATCACAAGTCCATTCCAACAAATCGGTGTTCCCTGCATCGGTCGATTTGACCTTCAAGTTGATAACACCGCCACGAGTCGTACCCGTAGGTTGTCCTTCCACGTCAATCTGCTGATTGAACTGATACTGTACATAGGTGACTTCGCGATCTTCGCATCCGTCAACCTTTAGCTGCGCTGTTCTAGGTGCTGCCATGATTTTGTTTTTTAGTGAATAATTTATTTGATTTCATTGGTCCATTCCGTTATGCCATTGTCTCCATTATGTCCTGTCAACTTAATGTAGAAGTTTTTGGCAGCAAAGAATGGTTTTAGTTCTATTTCTATCTCAATATCCTTTGTTTTTTCATTTCGGACAATCTTCGGGTTGGAATATCCTTCTATCAACTTGCCCGGCCCCTTGTAATCTTCGAGGAAATCTATTACTTGCTCACGGATTTCTTGCGCCAACTTGCCATTCCAGTTTTTGAAAGCCTCATCATTGAAGAAATTAGAAAAGACTTTCCCTATCCAATCGAACACGCGAACAATGGGGTATTCCTGTAGCCCGATAGTGGCTCCGTTGTAAAGGGAGCGGTTTGAAAATGCCATTACCCGGTTCTCTTCAAAAGTCATAGGTACAACTCCTTTATCTATCAAAGCTGTAAGTTCAGATTTGAGCAAATCCAGGCGAGTGCCTTTCGCCATATCTATGGTGCCATATTTCTTCCCTGCAATACCTTGTGAGATTGGAGTCTCATCGGTGTTGCTCATGCGGCCTGCGATAGCGGCGGATGGGGGCAAAAACAAGTCTTCTTCATCTTCATTCGTCTCATCCGACTTCTTTCGGCCAAGAATATAGTTGCAAGTCATTATGACATTTGCCAGATATGTGTCCGTATCACTCAGATTCGCTTTGTCCAACCCTTTGTTCAACAATTTGAGAGTTGGGGAGTCTGCATAGTCTGTTACCAACATTACTTTGTTGCGGTATGCCATCTGTCCCCACATATTTACAACTTGCTTGCTTCCGAGATATCCGGGACTGACCAACAAGGAATAGTTTTCCTTTAATGACAGACGGTCGAAACTCCTGTTTAGCTCATCCCGGACAGCAGCAAATACACGCCCATCGGGGTCTCCAAGGTCTTCCTTGTCAACATTAATTAAATTCAGGCATTTCAGCTTTGATTGTCCTGAATTTGCAAAAAACTCCCCAAGAGAACGGTAGGCAATTTCCAAGTTGCGTGTCTGTTCATGGACACGCCCAAGATTCTGAAGAAGATTCTTCTCTGCTGCCTTTGCAGCCGTTTGGCATTTTTCTACTGCTTCAGAAGCAGTCGTGGCATCACTGTCCAGAATATTCAACCACATAAGCAGATCCGTTTTCAGACGCTTACGCTGTTCCGCAAATTCACTGTCCTGCAGGAATATTCTTTTTGCTGCCCTGCTTTCTGGATTCATGTTTTCCAATCCATCCGCCATTGTCTCCAGAAGGTCGAAATCCCCATAGTCTTCCAAACCTTCAAGACTTTCTTTTAGCCGTTCAGCAGGATTGTCTATTTTCCTGATTTCTTCCAAATAAGTGCTCTCCGCGTTGGTGATCACGCTGACTTCCTGTGCTTGCGGTTTTATTTTTTCTGACATCATATCTCTGATTTATCGGATTATATTAATTCTTTTCCAACTCTGCAAGGAGTGCCTGCAATGCAACGATCAAATGCTTTCTGCCATCTTCATCCTCGAAAGCGCGTCGCAACACCTTATTCTTAATCAATTGTTGCTCAATCATTTTATAGGAATCCATTGTTGCTTTTTGCTGTCCCAAATAAGCACTATGCCTGATAAGTTCTTTGTCGTCAAAGTCCTTAATGGCATTGAACTTGAAGTTCTCCTTTACGGGACGACCTTCCAGATCCAACATTTGCACATTGCGCTTCTCCGGCTGATAATGTTCAAAAACATCCTCCATTGTTTCCGGTTGAAAAACCTCTCCCGGCCTGATAGGAGCCATGTCCGTAAACTGGTCAACATAGAGCGTCCTGTTTTGAGGAAACTCAATTATCCCGTCTACCGCTTCGGCATCAAGGACTTTAGAAATTACAGTTTTCTTTGCCATATTACTATACATTTATATGATTATGCTTGACGTACAATGTTCCATTTAAGTTCGTCTTTCTCATCATCTATGGTGAGCGTAATGCGATCCCCGCCGGTTAATTCTCCGGCAATTATCATTTTTGACAAAGGACGACGAATATCTTTGCGGAGAATGCCAAGTATTGGTCTTGCTCCATATTGGGCATTAAAACCACTCATTGCAATCTTGTGTACAGCCTTGTCATCCACTGTAAGCATGATGTTCTGCTCATTCAACGTTTTCAACAGGCTTTTCAAATGAATATTGAAAATCATCGTCACAATTTTCTCATTGATAGGAGCGAACGGAACTATTTCTGTAAGCCGAGCCAAAAACTCAGGGCGGAAATACCCTTGCATCACTTCGAGCAAATCGTTGTGAGAGGGAACCAAGTTTCTCTTGAACTGTTCAAATATGTATTGGCTGCCGATATTGGAAGTAAAAATAATCAGGGCATTGGAAAAATCTCCGACCCGGCCTAACCTGTCGTGCAACTTGCCTTCATCCAATATCTGCAAGAACAAGTCGAAAACAGAGCGATGTGCCTTTTCTATTTCATCAAAAAGAACAATGGAATATGGTTTCTGTCGGATCTGGTTAACCAAAAGTCCGCCCTCTTCATAGCCGACATATCCCGGAGGCGCACCATAAAGGAGAGCCACGGAATGCTCTTCTTTGTATTCGGACATATCGAAACGAAGAATGGCAGTATCATCTTGAAACAGAAATTCGGCAAGCGACTTGGCTAGCTCTGTTTTTCCCGTTCCCGTCGGGCCCAAGAAGAAAAAACTGCCTATGGGCTGTCCCTTTTTATTCAATCCTGAACGGGATTCATAGATGGCATCAAGCACTGCCTTGATTGCATGGTCTTGACCTACTACCCGCTTCTTGAGTATTTCTTCGGCGTTAATAAGCCTGTCACGTTCGGCTGCCTGCACATTGCCCAAAGGTATTCCGGTCTTTTGTGATACTACCTCCATCAGATGTTCGGTAGAAACAATCCCGGTTTTAGTGTCAGGGTGCAGGTCGTTTTTTATTTTAAGCAATGACATTGTTCGGTCAATCAAATCTATGGCCGAATCCGGGAGATGCTTTTCACTGAAATATCTCTTGGCCAGTCTAATGGCATTAAGCGTAAAGTCTTCCGATATTTTCAAGTTATGAAATGCTTCAAAGGATTTTACAACCGATTGAAGTATCGTTTGTGTCGTTTCTACGGATGGCTCTTCAATGATAATGCGCTCAAATTTGCCGGTAATCTCCTTGTCCGTTTCGATATTCTTGGTGAAACCCTCTATGGAAGAGGTACAGATACACAACAGGCCTTGACTTAGTGATGATTTCAATAAATTAACTATGACATTGAGCGGACTTTGCTTATCCATCAGCTTGTCAAAAGATTCTATGACAAGGATGGCGTTATCTCTGTCAGACAATTCATCCAATACTTTCTTCATCCGGCTTTCTATCTCGCCTCTGTATGATACACCGATAGACAGGGCTATTGTATCGAGCTCATATACTTGCGCATTATTCAGATAACTCGGGACTTTCTCTTTGGCTATGGCTTGTACAAATGCATTGATCAATGCGGTCTTGCCTACGCCTGATTCACCTGTGATTAAGATGTTGGGTTTTGTCTTACGGCCAAGGATACCATATATTTCACCCAGTTCGTTTTCAAATCCAACAGTCTCAGGCAATTTGCCCTCTACCTGTTGCAGGTTCTTCAGGATACAATAAGCCTCCAAGTTTTTACTTCCATGGGTCTTAACCTTTTGGGAAGTTCTTTCCGCAGCCGAAGTTTCAATGCTGATTCTTTGGCTTCCACATGCAGCAATTATCTCGTCTTTCTGCAGAGGAAGAGTTTTAAGTTGCTCAAAGGTGAACCCTACACCCGGTGTAACGACAGCTATAAGCAGTGAGACAGGGTCAATGGATTTTTTCTTCAAAGAAACACGAATGCTGTCCGCTTCATTAATGACAGCTTTTGCCAATGCGGAAAAGCTTTTCTTATTGGAAGACTCCAGATTCTTCTTTGCCATTTTTATCCGCATGTCAGCCCATTCCAAAATATAGTAGTAGTCTGCATCCAGTGTCTTTTCTATGAAGGAAACCAAACCGACATCTTTATGGAGAAGGGCTTTGAGAATATGGGCAGGTTCAATAGCGGCATTCATATTCTCCTTTGCATACGCCTCTGCTATCTGAAAAACTTCTGTTGCGCTCTCGCTAAAATTATCAGTCATAACTTCGATGATATTAAAATTGTGGCAAAACTTGGTATTATAGGATACTTTGGATTCCAATATAGGATACATATCCCAGTATCCTATGTTGGTAAAATCAGGTTCGTTAATCCAATAAGATGACTTCCTTTTGAACAGTAGCAGAATTTTTCCGTATTGGGGCAATCGTTACAGTTGTCTTCTTATTCTTCTCACGGGGTTTCGGCTTAACAAAAACCATTTCAAACGGATACTCAATCGACGGACATCCCACTTCTGTAATTTTAACCGAGAAGTTTATTCTTTCTTGATTTATGCCGAATAATTGAAAGGAATAATGGTTCTCCGTTATCTTATTCAATATGGGCTGTTCGGAAAAGTTGGAAGCCACGATCTCAATATTCTTAAAATAATTGCTCTCATCATTTCTTGCCACATCGGTTTTTATCAAGTCGAATTCTACAGAAATCGTATCATTAGTAGAAGATATGGTAAAACTGGTATTGGAAAGCTTCACTTCATAGTATTTTACGTACCATTCCGAAATTGTCACTCTGTGAGGAATGGATAGCAGTCCGTCGTATTTCAACGAATAAAAATAGTCATGAGTTGTCAGGGTATCCGTAAGATTTTTAGGAATCGACAAACGGCAATTGTATCCCAATGTATTACCTTCGACATTCTCGCTTTCAGAACGGGAATCTATCTGTATCTCACAATCATCGGAATGACTGGTGACTGTCGCAGATGCACACTTGATGTATGGTGGCATTAAGACAGTCAGTTTTGCATCATAAAATTGATGATTGAAACCTATGTTCTCATTATTGTTCAATTTAAAAAGAAAATCCTTTTTCTCGTCAACTGTTATGACACCGCATTTTCCATTGGCTTTCACTATAGCCAATTTACCTTCCATGTGGAGAACATCGTCAAACTGTGGCGGTAGAAGAGTCTCTCCTCCAAAGGTCAAGCCATCTTGATTATTGTCCGTTATTTTATCAAATACACTTGTAAATCTTCGCTTTGACTCTACGGGAAAGTTTATTGCAACCGGCTCATTCCCTGACAATTCCATAAATTTCAAGCGCATAAACCTATCGAATATGAATTTGCCGTTTTTTGCAGCAACCATATAGCCTTCTTCACTTTTACCGGTTTGAACCTCTTTGCTTTCCGAAACGACCAATGATTTTTTATTCGTTGTGCTGTCTGTAGAAATCGGGGTCAACTTATAAGAATCCAAATCGATGACATAGAATCTCTTTTTTATCACAATGATGGCCTTTCCCTCATTAAAAGATGACATAAAGTTGACATCTTTCTTATCAAATTCCTGTAATTGCAGTGGCTTGCCGTCTGTATCAATGCAATCAAAAAGGGTATCTTCCGGTTTTTTCAGATAATCGATATAAGTTTTGACGCAAGCATGACCGTTAAAAAATGGATAAGCATCCGCAAAAGGCCCGTATACCTGATTTCCTTCCTTATCTATAAAATAAAATTGTTGGTTTTGCTTCACGAGCAAATAACCGGAATGGAAATGCGCTGTCCCATGTGGAAGCTGATAGTTCCATTCTTGTAATGGAATGGTTCGTCCTTGGAGATCAGTAATACCGTAAAATTCTCCATCCTTGAAAAGCAAAGCCCTGTCTTCTTTGAAAGAACTGATACTATCAAATTCCATTGGCAATACTTCTTTGCCATCACCAGATAAAAGCCCCACTTTCCCATCCGAGACGACTTTCAACAATCCGCTGTCTGTCATCTCTATATAGTCATAAGAAGGCCGCACTAACCATTTTGCAATCTGAGCATTTGCAGAGGAAGCTAAACACATCAATACGCTCCCAACCAATAATTTATCAATCGTTTTCATTTTTCCTATCATTTATTCTCAATATGACTTTGTCTATTTTGTCAACATATTCCTTATCTTTATTCCTGACAGCTTCTATTTTGCTTCTATTCAATAGATTGAGGGCTACATCGACATCACGATTTACGACCATTCCATTGAGATAATATTGTGCCAACCAGGACATGGCCTGATAATGAGTTGAATCTGATGCCTGAATGACTTTCTTCAGCCAAGTCATGGCTTCTTCATTTTTAGAGTTATCTTTCAGAAGTCCCAAAGCATCAGTTTCAAGTCCCAAATTCTTTTTCCTCATAGAGGATAGGCTGTCATTGGGTGCCCAAACGTAAGTATATGCCACTTGATACATAGCAGGCATATAACCTTGTTCGGCCATGTTCAACATACCATTAAATCCTTCTAAAGCCTTTTGCCGGTCAACGGCATTTAATTCTGTCAAGTACGTCTGGTACAAATCGTCTTGCATGGGAGCAGGGGGTGGGGAGGGTATAGCTATATAAATGCTTATCAACAGTACAATGGCAATGATCACAATACCGCCTATCAAGACACTTCGCTTTATATGCCAAGGCTCAGGAAATACAAAAGAGTCAATGGCAGCCCTGAATTGGGAAGATGTGGCATACCGTTCGGATTGTTTCTTTTCCGTCGCCTTTTTTATTACCGCTTTTATTTGTCGCGAACTTATCGCTTTCAGCGGCATTGACTTTTGCAGTTGAGCTTCCATCATGTCGTAAGAAGTTCCGGAAAAAGGTAAATGCCCCGTAAGTAATTGGTAGTATAAAATACCTATGGCATATACATCCGTGGAGAAATTCTGGTGTCGTATGTCTCCCAAGATAAGTTCTGGGGCGGCGTAACCGGCTTTGCCCAAGAACTGCCCCGTCGAGGTCAGTCCCTTGTCTGCCGTGTTCAGCCTGACTAATTGCTTGGCAACGCCGAAATCTATTAACTTTATTTTCCCATCCGTAGTTACCATAATGTTGCTTGGATCAATATCCCTGTGGATGTATCCGGCATCATGCAAGGCCATTACCCCGGATAATATCTTTTTTATAATCTCCGTTGCTACCCGTTCGCGGTCGGAAACATAATCATTATAAAGCGACTCTATTTCCGGATGCACCATGCCATGCCGGTCTTCCAACTTCCCAACAATGAGGTTTTCCAAGCTTATCCCATTCAAATATTCACTTATGACATGGTAGTGAGTGACATCCACGCCAAACAAGTCTTTGTCATGTGTTTCGATGAAAGCATGCATAAAGACCAGGCTGTCATTGTGTATTTGGATGGAAGCTTCCCTCCTTGCCCGTTCTATTACGAGTTCCGGCAACCCTTCAAACATGACTTTGATTGCAACTTGCGAGACGCTTCCCCTGCCGTCAATTCTTTTGCCCAAGTAGACACGCCCCATTCCGCCTTGGCCCAAGACATCGGCTTCGGTGTCAAACTCATAATAGACTCCTTCGCTGCGTTCTTTTTGTCCTTGTAATTTTTTAACAGCCATATTTTTGTTCGTTCTATTAAATGATATGCACGCTAATAATTCTTGCAGAATGTCTCATTCCACGACGTTGATGACCACATAGCCATCTTGTCCCTGCACATGCAACACATAATCACCGGCTTCTTCAACTTCAAACGTGACTTTTATGTTTCCAAGTGGCGTCGTTTCTCGAATGACAGGAAGCGGTGACAGCACCAAATCCTGATAGGTGATGACAGGATAAGGAATCTCTCTCTTCTTTTTCTCGTCAGATATGGTTACACTCTCGACATGTGCCTTGACAAGAGTTATAGGTGTATTTGTATCATTAAGATTAGCTTGAAAACAAACCGTTGAACCTACTTGTTTCTGCGCAGAAACTATGCTTCCCAAAACCAAATATTGCCCGACTGTTTCTAATTGGACAAAATAGACCGGTTCTCCATCCAGCAGAATTTCGCCTTCTTTAAGGACTTTATCGTATACCTCAACATATTTCTCATTCGGTATTTTTGCATAAAAGATCACTTGATTTTGAGGTATTGTACGTTTGTTCCCGTTCTCAAATTCAAACACCAGTTCTTTGCCTAATGTCCTTGAAGAAATGAAACCCACCAACTCCGAGGTATCCTCTTTAACTTGAATTTTATCAAGCAATGGAATCTGTACCCATAAATCCAGTTTTTCATTTATCTTTTCAGTTCTGATTTGCTTTACATCGCTGGACTTGAACGAAAGTACTTCTCCTCTGTCTGTCTCTATTTTCAGATCCTTCCCGGGGTATTGTTCGATAATCTGCCCTTCCACCTGGGAATTATCTGAGAGAACAAGAATCTCTTTAAGGCCGGAAAACAAATTTTTGGGGCGTTTGTTCTTTACCGTTCTATACATATCACTCCATTTGAATGTATATTTGTTAGAAGCTAAATCAATGAACTTAATGAGTGAGCCTTTTTCTAACAGATAAACTTTGGGATAGACAATGTTTCTAAATTCCAGCGTTGTCAGTTCCAACAGCTTCTGCCCGTTATCCTCGACATATTTTTTATTTTGTTCTGCCCATTCTTGCCACTCTGCAGATAATGCATCAAATGGTATTCTTTCTGTTGTCTTATTTTGAAGGGAATCGCTGTTCACCACAACAGTTGCTTTAATAGTTTGAAAAGTTATATACTTTCCGGGGATTTGTTCAGCAATATATCCCTCAACTACTGTTCCATTTTTCAAATAGATGTGTTCTACATTTTGAGCAATAATATTTGCTGAAATTAGCCCTAATATAGTCACTGTAATAAATCTTACACTACTAAAGTTCATACACCCCTGTTGTTAAAAAATTAGCATCTATTTGTGAAGCAATGAATCAACATCATTACTCCACAACTTGAATACATCTATGGATTTAGATTTTCCATTTGTTCTTCAATTAATGGCATATACTTATTCAGTCTCTCATCGTCATTCATAGCAGGGTCATGTTCTTCCACAACTAAATACAGCATATCAAATATTAAATCCATATCGTACTGTTTGCCAGATTCAATATTAATTAATCCACTCACAGCCTCTGTAGTAGAAGACATTTCTGATTCGCCCCAACTATAAAGAGCTTCCCAACGGTATGCTACGCCATTTTGCGGAAGTAACGCTATATAATTATAATAGACCGCACTATTGTTTTCTTCATATTCCCAACGAGGATAATGTGTAAGTCCTAATTGATACCTTATTTCTTGAGTAAGTGGACTATAGACAATTCCCCCATTCTCAAATCTAACAGTTTGAACAAACGTAGGTTGATAAATTTTAGCTTCTTCTATATAGGGTATAATGCTACTTACATAATTTGTATATACATAAGTTCCATCCCATATTTGGGATATTGCTCGATGTTGATAATATATTTGCATTAAAGCTGTTACAGGCTGAATATCAACAATTGTTTCCAATTTTCTATCATTAACTTCAATATCACGCATATCTACGCCAAGTGTTTCAAAAACAGATCCTTGTGGGTTGTCTACTTCTGTTATAGCAAGGGTTCCTAAACTTGATTCATCAGAAATTGACCATGAAGACACTCCTTCTTGATTACTAAAATAAGCAATTGAAACCACTGTGTATTTTCCAGGTTCCAATGCCAAATTAAAATTCAAAGAATTATTTAAACTGTTAAATTGGGAACTATCTTGGTGTTTCAAATTTCCATCTTCACTATAGACAAATGCTATGATATTAATATCCCAATTGTCTTGCATATCAAAGTCT
Source organism: uncultured Parabacteroides sp. (assembly GCA_964580505.1). Classification (GTDB taxonomy): domain Bacteria; phylum Bacteroidota; class Bacteroidia; order Bacteroidales; family Tannerellaceae; genus Parabacteroides. The sequence goes on from CAZOKT010000002.1 coordinate 26,062, forward strand.
GAAGAAGTTGTTGCATAAAATGGAGCTAATAGTGAAGCTGAAGAAATAGTAAAATCTGATTTATAAGCAATTTCTATATCCTCTTGATTTGTGCATGAAACAAAAGTTGCTATCAATGCAAGAATAGCTATTAATGTCTTTTTCATAATATCCTTTGTTTTTAGTATCGTTATTGATTATTTTAAAACAACCAGCCTGCTGAGATTTGAATATTGCTGTTATTTTTCCACATCAGGTTCTTACCCAGATCAGTGAAATTCATTGAATATCTTACCCCAATCATAAGGCCGAAATCGAACTCGTATGCAACACCAACACCAGCGCCGAAATTGAAGCCCTTGCAATCTCTGGTTTTCACTGTCGCATCATCCAAATCCACTGTTTCAGGTGACGATGAGATTAAATATGAAAATTCGGGACCTATTTCAATACTCAAGGCTGACAATGGATACACTTTAAGCATCACAGGAACTTTAATATAGTTCAACTTAATATCTCCACCTTTGCTTTTTATTACATTGTTTGAAAAAAGCAACTCAGGTTGCAAACCCCATAATCCAGTCCCGGGCAAACTGCTTGCAGTCCTTTGCCCCCAATGGAAATTGACCAATGCTCCTACATGGAATCCTGTTCCCATAGAAAAATCCGGGTCAAATGACATGTCGTTACTCATGCTGGAGAGATTGACACCCGCTTTTACACCATATTTTATCGCCAAAGCAGAACGTTGCCTTACCTGTGGCACTTCTGCCGTCTTGCTCCTTTGTTCGCCAAAAACTCTGTCCACTTTTACTTGGGCGACAACATAACCCACAGACAGAAGCAGTCCAATGGCTAAAATAAAAGCTTTCTTCATTGATTTCTTGTTTTAAATAGTTCGTTTATAGTATTATCACTTTCTTTTCCTTTTTCTCTTCCTTCTTGCGTTGTTGGGGCTTTGTTATTGTCTTGCTGACTGTTTGCTTGATTATCGGGCATCCTTCTTCTGCAACCGTTACTGTATAGGTGAAAGTCCTGCTTTCCCCCTCTGGGACATTGACGGGGATTGATATGATTTTCTTTTCACCATTCATGTACGTGGTGTTCCGGCCTGTGACATCAATCAGCGTTTGTCTGTTGGGGACACCATTGATGGATTGCACGATGATTTCGAGTTTATTTTGCCCCACATTGCCATCCGAAATACTTATATCATATCCGGGTTCGTGTTTTGTCGCAAGTTTTACGGTACGGTGCATCCATTCCAGTCCGTCGTATGTTATGGCTATGTCTATATTGTTGGAAATTATATTGTCAAACTGCGTGTCAGGCTGGAAATATGGAAGATGTATATTCCAATCACCGTTGTCTTGTTGCTTTAATGGCGCATACCGCAAATATCCATCTTCGTTTATATAACATTTCAACTGCTTTGGATTTACATCCTTTATGTCGACAGCCACTTCTATATATTGATCAGGCTCAATCTCGTCTAAATTTGCGGTAAGGACACATGGCAGAGGATTGTGATTAAACACAAAGACTTGAGTTGGTTCAAACACTTCGATTCCAGCCGATGGGTTCAGTTTCAATATGCCGACACTCTTGTCTTTCGCACTCACGATAGCATATTTCTTTTCATACGTTTCCACTTTATCAAACGAATGCTCAAGAATAGGCTTACCCATATATGTGATTTGCACTCCTTTTTGGGTGCTTTGCTTGCTCAACAATTCGGCACTTTCCGTTATAAAAGTCTGTTTGTCTACAATTAGATAGGGCAGCTTGAATGCGTAATTGGCACCGGTTATTCGCCACTGGTTGTCGATAAAATAATGATGCCCGTTTTGGCTGATTAAGTAGGTAAAATCGTCTGACAAGTCTACGAACATTTTACTTTCCAAAGTCTTGGTCGCTTTCAACCTGTTTACATCCAGCTTCATCACCCTTAATAAGTCACCGCCCCGGCTTGATGATGTCACGGCCAGCAATTGCCCTTCAACCGGAGAGCTTAAAAATCTGTATTTGGTATCGGAAATGATGGCAGACCCCCCAGACTTGTTTATTAATCCAAAATATCCATCTCCGTTGGCATATTGTACTGTTGCAATCCCGTCTTGGAACGGGGCTGCAAGATAAAAGCGAGGCTTGATTGAAACATCGCCCATGGCATTTATATAGCCACATAGTCCGTTCTTTTCTTTATAGCCGCACAATCCTTCTTTGTAATACGGATATGACGTGGCGAACAGTTCCTCATTTTCAAAAGACTTAACCATTACGCCGTCAGGATCTAATATTCCCATTATCCTGTAGCCGGGCTTATCTAAAATCAGCGCGCGGTTTTCAACAAAAGGAGTAATACTGTCATACTTGGCACTTAGCATCTCCTTACCTTGGGCAGAGATAATGCCCCATTTGCCGGCATCATCTTTGACCTTGAACAAATCGAAACCCATATATTGAATGTCGGAGTATTTTCCCGGGCGGCAAAGCCACTCCATGCTCTGCGCCATCAAATACGAGACGCTGAAAAACATCAAAAAGAAAAATACAATCCTCTTCATCGTCAATGTCATTCCTTTGCCGAACTGTTATTCAGTAAATCAACAACATAGGATGCCTTTATGGCATAATTGAATCCCTGGCTCTTTGAAACCCCCGAATTGAGGATTCCTATAAGTTGCCCTTTCTCATTGAATATGGGCGAGCCGCTTGCACCACCATACGATGCTGCGTCGAAACCGAAAGAATATTTTGTGCTTTCTTGTGTAATATTTCCACCATGCCCTAACAATTGAATACCCTTTGGCGATTTCAAGTCTTGCAGACTTAATCCGAACGGGAATCCGATTGTATAAATGTGAGAGCCGACAGTTATTTCCGCATCGTTCACAACAGCCTGACTGAGATCTACGATACTGCCATTTTCGGGTAATTTCATGGTTTCCAGTTGGAGTATGGCAACATCCTTTTCTGTATTCTCATGGACGGCATATTCTCTGCATTGCTTGAGATTGTCATCGCTAAAGTATGCTCCATTGGGGATCATGCCGATATAGTCCAAGACCCCTTCAACCTTAATTTGTGCCGTAAAAGCGTTCAAGGCTGGATTTTCCGAGGCGACACTTGCCATAAACATTTTATATTGGTCGGATATTAAGGACAGTTCTTTTTCAAAAAGCCACGGCCTGGCTATATGCAGATTGGTCACAATCTTGCCGTCTTCAGAAACAAAGAACCCCGTCCCCGTGTACATATTCATATTGCTGCGTCGTCCGTTCACAGCTTTGAGCTTTCCGTCTGAAAGTATGACTTCCGTGGGCAAATCCAGTTTTCCCAAATCCAAATTTCCGGCTGAAACCCTGTAATAATAGAATCCTATCAACAAGACGGTCGAATTCCTGTATTTGGTATAAATTTCATTATCAGTCATTTGTTTGGACAAAGATTTGTTTCCGTCACAACCCCTGAAGGAGTATATGCCGACACAGGCTCCGCCAACGAGGAGTATGACGAGAAGTATGGTTAACAACTTTCTGTAGTCTATGCCCGGATTTTTCCCGTCATAGGGGTCAGGCACAGGAACACCTGCACAGAGTATTTTATCTCCTTTCTTTAGTTTGATGTCTAAGTTAGAAGGTATGGCTTTCCCGTTTACAGTCGTGCCATTCGTACTATGGTCTTGTATATACCATTTTTTATCGTTCTTCTTTATCAAAGTCGCATGGAAACGACTGACCTTCTCCCCTTGCAGTTGATGCTTGTTCCTGAAGTTTGTGCCGATACCGCGCATCTCCTTTACTTTTGAAAAGTCCGGCATCGGAATGGATGGAACATTTTGCCAATCCAATAATTGGTCCGCAAAGCGGATAACATCGCCACGTTTGACCGGTATGTCTTTGTTGGGTTGCAGCCTTTGGTCGTTCAGGTATGTGCCATTTCGGCTTCCTTTATCTGTCAGCAAGATTTCACCGTTGTCAAGCAACAATAACTCTGCGTGATAACCGCTAACGAACGGGCTGTTAAATCTAATGTGGCAATTACTGTTATTTCCTATTACAAGTAATTTCATAGTCGGTGAATTTATCTGTTAGTAAATAGGATTGTATATTTCTTCTTCGGTATTTTTAACTTTCTCCTCGGCACGTTCTTCTTTTTGCCGGACTTTTTCAGGCTTTGTTCTTACTGGTTCCTCCTCGTTAGATTTAACAAACACGGTGTCTCTTACTTCGATGGTATCAGTCCTTATCACTGCAGGTGGTTCCGGAGCCTGTTCAACCTCCTCATTTGAATCGCCGTGATTCAATCCGGAAAAGGAGTAAGTCGTCCCGGCCAAAAGTGCAGCCAATAAAACAGCTACTAATAATAATATTTTAGTTTTGCCATTCTGTTTAGGAACCAAAGACCAATCCAGAGTATAGATATGGGCTAATGATACGACATCCTTGCGCGAAACCGGAATTTCTACATTAGAGGACATTTTCATCCCATTTATGTATGTCCCGTTTCGGCTTTGATCCGTCAGGTAAATCTTATCATCGGATTCGATTCTGATAGTCGCATGCAACCTGCTAATGACATCAGTATTATCAGGTATGACGATATCACAGCCCTCATCCCTGCCAATTGTATATATCTTCTTCATAACATAACCGATCAAAATTCAAAAGTGTCTTTTGGAGGAATATGTTGTTCTTTATCATTCACTATTTCTTCTTTCGGTCCATTACCAATGCTTTTTTGTTTATTGCCTGTACGCATAAACAAGAGAACATTCAGGGCGACACTTATTATCAGGAATATTGCTAAAATTGCAATCAAAACTTTTGCTTTTCCATTCATCTTTTCTTTCAATATCGAGTTACTGTTTATTTCCAAAATTGCAGCAGTCAGATTATCATATTCCTTTCCACTGTTCCTTCCGATACTCTCCACGAGGTTGGCCGTAGAATCAAGAATCTTATCCATGGATTTTTTCCCGGAAAGATGCCGGATTAATTCATCTTCGGGCATTGCTCCCCAAAAACCATCCGTACACAAAACAAATCTGTCTCCTTTCCGATACGGTCTTTCCACAACTTCCACCTCTATGTCAGGAGTAATTCCCAACGCTTTCATTATGACATTGGATTGATCGGATAATCTTGCCTGCTCCTCGGAGATAACCTTTTCTTTAACCATCTCGAATACCATAGAATGATCAAAAGTCCTAAAAACTTTTTCTCCATTCCGTATCTGGTAAATCCGGCTGTCTCCCAAATATGCGGTAAGTGCCGAATGTGGCGTTAGCAGAAGTGCAGTGACTGTCGTTCCCATGCCTTGCAGATCCGGATTGTTTCGACCTTCCTCTATGATGGCCATATTTGCATTCCTGATAGCTTTTATCAAAGTCATTGAAGGGTTGGCCTGCATATCTGCAGAAGCAACGGTTTCAAGTATCGTCTGAACAGCAACTTGCGACGCGACACTACCACCTTGCATACCGCCCATTCCGTCACAAACAACAACCAGATAACCTAATTTTGTATCTCTTAGTCCTGCAGAATCTTGGTTTTCCTTTCGACCACCAATTCGGGAATCAATATAGCCTACTGTCTTTCCTTTTATTTCGATAGGTGTGGCCATAATTATATTAAAAATGAGATTACTAATAGAATAAGCAATACAAGCACGCAGAAAATGACGATTTTGTTGTTTGCTATAGTCTCTATCGGATTATTCTTTTTGTGAATAGCCTCAATTATGGCTAATTTTAACTCTGTAGCGGATTTATAACGTTTCGCTTGTGATTTCTCTGTGGCTTTCAATATGACACGATATAAAGTTCTGGGTATTTTTTTATCATAGGGCAATTTCATGGTCATTTGTCTCGATAAGACTTCCGCTTCAATGTCAGTTTTAAACGGATTATGGCCAGTAATGAGTTCATATAAAGTAATGCCTACTGCATAAATATCCGTTTGCGCATTAATTTCTGTATTTTGAGCGTCCCGCAGAATTTGTTCAGGCGCCGCATATTGAGGCGTTCCGATAAAACCATAGGAAGAATACTTGTTGCCTCCATTCAATCTTGCAATGCCCAAATCCATCAATTTTATCACCGATCCGTTTTCAATCATGATATTGGAAGGTTTCACATCACGGTGCACGACACCCCGCAAGTGCAAATACTGCAACGCATCCAGCACATGACAAATTTCAATTGCAATTTTTTCCATTCTTTCTTCTGTCGGTAAACTGTTCAATTGTTCTTTAACATGCACTTCTAATGTGATGCCTGCAACATACTCACTTAGGATGAAAATAGGGCCATAATTGGGGGCATATTCGCACAAGCCTATCATCTGGACTAAATTGGGATGTGAAAAGGACAAAGAGGCTTCTTGGCGTGCCCTTTCCCTAATCATTTTATTATTGGCATATATGTCTTTAACCCTTTTTACAGCGATACGTTTGTTTGAATTGCATGAAAAACCTAAATACACGGTCCCCATTGCGCCATTTCCTAAGGGCGTGCTGTTGGGGTCGTAATAATACCACTGGCCGGAAACTTGCAGATATATTCTTGGGTCTCCTTCCTTTTGAAAAACCTGTTGTTCTTTATTGTTGTTCACGTGATTTTAATGCTTCGTTTAAAACTCCAATGTTATTCTCCAAAACGTCCTTGAGCACATCGCCGTCATACCCATGTGAGGCGGCCACATCCACATCCAACAAATTCTTAGCCTTTTCAAAATACTTCAAAGCATTTGTCTCGTCATTTAATAAATAATAGGCCGCGCCCAATATGTAATAAACATCAGGAGTTATTATGGATTTGTCAGCGATGCTTGACAGATACTTTACTGTATTTCTTAATTCAACGGGGTCTCTGGCGTTGTTCTTACCCAACAGAGTTCTTCGGTGGGATACTATTTTATTTTTGTCATTTGCAAAGTATGTTACTCCAATTTCAATTTTAGCCTCATCGTCACCCTCATCTGCCAGCTGTTTCATTTCATCAAATCCGAGTATAACAGAATCAGGAATATTGGAATCCAGTAAGTTTAAAGCCTGTTCAAAATTAATAGGATTTACAGTGGATTCGGTATTGTCCCAAGGCTTCCACATTGCTGTACCTATAACTAAGAACAGAATGATCGGGATAAGTACAAAATACGGCTTATTTTTGTTCCAAATGTCAGGCTTATATTTTTCTGCAATATCTATTGCCACCCGAAATTCGGCTATTGAACTATACCTGTTACCTTGGATTTTTTCTGTCGCCTTTCTTACAACTTTTGCAAGAGCTTTGTTTTCAATGTTGCCTACAGGAACTTTTTGTTTAAGCTGATGCTGTAACACCTCGTATTGACTGCCTTCGAAAGGCAACCGTCCTACGAGTAATCTGTAAAACAGTATTCCCAAAGCATATATGTCCGTCGTATAGTTCTGATTTCTGACATCGCCCAAAACAAGTTCGGGTGAAGCGTATTCGGCTTTGCCGATAAATTTTCCGGCAGCGGTCATCAATTTGTCTTTTGAGCCTAATGCCCTAAGGTTCTTAGCGATGCCGAAATCTATTAATTTGATACAGCCATCGCTTGTAACCATAATATTGCTCGGGTCTATATCACGATGTATGTACCCTTTGTCATGCAATGCCAGCACACCGGATAAAATATTTTTTATGATATAAATGGAAGCGCCCTCTCTGTCTTTTATATACATAGTGTATAATTCTCGCGCAAAGTGATCATCACCTTTTTCAATCCGACTGAAATTGCCGACCAGCAAATCAGACAATTCAATACCGTGAAGAAATTCACTGATTACATAATGATGGCATACTGGTTCTCCCCACTTGTTAGTTTCAAATACACTAATCAGTCCGAGCATTTCTACCAGATTGTCGTGCCGCATTTGTATTGAGGCTTCTCGCTCCGCTCTTGCGTACACTTCTTCGGGCAAATCATCATGCAAGGCCTTAATCGCTACTTCTTTGCGAATGCCTGTCCGTTCATTAATGCAAAATCCATGATACACTACACCCATTCCTCCCTCACCGAGAGGCGTAGATGCATCATCATATTCATAATAGACGCCCTTGATCGTTTCAATTTGTCCTTGTAGCTTCTTGAGGGACATATAAAATCACATGAATATCGTCCTGCCTGGTTTGGTCGAAGGATTTTCTACTTCCTCACCCATACCTACCGTTCCACCTTGTGGAGTTATGCTGTCTTGATTGTATCCTTGCGTGAAATGGTTATTGGCTGTAGCCGCGTATGGATTCCGCAAATTTGGTGTTCGATTGAATCCTTTGGAAGAACCTTGGGTTGGAATAAAATTCCGGCACACATTTAATCCTATTTGTTTTGCATCTATCAAAATGAAATATAAGTCGTAATGTTCACCTATGGTTATGATGTCACAGTTAAAACATTCTCTTCGGTCAAAGCCGAGACTTTCACCATTTATCATAGTTCCGCAAGTTGACCCGGAGTCATTGATCCAAGCAATGACTTTTTCAGGATTCTTCATCTGTTGCACAACAAGTACGGCATGTTGTTCCGAAACCGTTGCTTCCTCCAAACTTACATCACAATCCTTGGAACGTCCTATCGTATTAGAGCCTATATGCAAAGGCCAATATTCTCCTGAACCTGATCTTGAAATTGAATATAAGAATCCAACGACAGGCTTTTGACGAGAGGCATTTTCACTATTAGGTACCGTCCCAAACGGATTCGGGACAAATGTTCCATCCGACGCATTGATATTCTGTTTGCCAAAGTTCGGATTGTCGGTATAAGCGCCCTCCATACCGGGAATAATGGTCTTATTGCTGCTCATAAATTTACTGTATTTGTCGATTATTATAATTCAGTCAAAAACACGTGGAATCGTCTTTTTATGTAATTTTCTCCAAAAACGCACTTGGAATATATGCTGTTGCAACTATACAGATACCGCGCATTTCTACAACAACCCGTTGTTGTCCGGCTATTCGGGCAACACGGCCTTCAACACCTACAAAGTCACCATCAATTATACGCACCTTATCACCGCTTTTATAATGGCAATGTTCCGGTGCAACAAGTCTGATATGTTCATTGTCAACACTTGTAAGCCTAATGAAATTCATCATTTCATTGTACGGAATGACTATTGGCGGATGTTTTCCATCATATCCGTTCACCTCTTGAGTCTTATCACGATAAAAACGGTAATGTGCCAGTTCCTTATCCTCTCTAAAAGTTTTCTCTATAACATCTTGCGAAGAATAGACAAAAACCATATTAGGAAGTAGCGGTTCCCATTGCCGTTTCTTCTTTTTTGAGCCGATTTGTTTTAATGTGATCCGCTTGGGCAGATATATGGACATTTTTGCCTTCAATGCATCAAGGCCTTTCTCTACACGGTTATAAGTAGCTCTCAAGACATACCATTGGCAACTATCCATTTGGACATAATTGGAGGACACCCCATTATTTGTAACCTCACTATAAGAAGGTTTTTGAATTTCGGGGATAATACCGGATTTAACTCCGCCATCTAAAAAATTCAACCCGACAGGTCGGGAATTCACATTAGACAATGTGGCCATTCGGATATTGTCACTATTCGTAACTGTCCTATTGTCATCCGTCTTCTATGAAGAAACGGACAACGAGCACAAAGATAGACAAAAATCCAGAATAAAAACACATTAGAACAGAAAAAATCCCATGCAAATGCGAAAAAATTACTATTTGTTATTGGAATATATATAGACAATATCATACATGCCATATTTTCTGAATGTTATTGGAATCATCCGTTTCTTCATAGGAAACGGATGATATTATTTAACAGAAATTATCCATTGCCT
>CAZOKT010000003.1:0-31670 GCA_964580505.1 uncultured Parabacteroides sp.
AATAATCATTCGTTACATCGGTAATTGACAATTCAATAGCACGCAATGTCAATTTCGCCTTTTGTGTAGGAGATTTTGTTGCCATAATTAAGATTTTAAAATAAATGATACATATAAATTATTTCATCCACTGTGAACTTCTATGTTCAAAGTGCGCGAACTTCTAACTTCAAAGTACGTGAACTTCTAACTTTAAAGTGCGCGAACTTCTAACTTCAGAGCGTATGAAGACGATTTTATCCGCCTTCGCATAAAAAACAGTCTTGGAATATAAAATAAGGGAGATTCTTCTTTCCATAATCATAAGGCTTTATTTTTCATTTTGCAAATATAGCATTTGCATTTATTCTCGTCAAGGATTTCCGGATATTTTTAGAGGCTGCCTTAAAAAACTTAAGACAGCCTCTCTTCAGATTATTGATTGTTTATCAGTTAATCAGATTATAATAATCTTCCTTCGCCCAGAACAACGGAGTATAATATCCCGTAGATTCTTCATAATTAGTTGAAATTGCATTCTGGCAATTTGCACTATTATAGGTAAGTTCATCACTTGTATATGGCAAGCGGTGCGGAGGCGTCGGGTAAGAAGATACTTGCGTATCACGAGAGAATGATACCAACGGATATCCGGTACGACGTGTCACATTCCAAGCTTCCAACTCATTCATATAACAGAAGTTCAACCATAATTGAGAACATACGGCTTCTTGAGTCGGTTCCCAGATGCTTTCCGCATACGCTTGAATCTCAGCCGAAGTCGGTTCTATCAATTCACGGTATCCGTAGTAACTATCGTTACCCTCCGTATAAAGAGAACTTGAACGTTTTACATCCCAGAAATATTCAATAGACTGAACTACCCCATTGATAAAGTTTTCACGTGCTGCGTTCTGGTCTGCTGCTACGCCATAACCCATCAAATAAGCTTCAGCCTTGCAAAGACTAACTTCAGCTGCACTCAGCCACAAACCATTCAGGTTGTCATTTCCGTTGTACGATGCATAGCCCGCAATTGCCTGAGAGTCAATCTCACAATAATAGTTGGCTGTCAAAATACCTCTTTCAATGTATTCCAAGCGCTTCTCATCCTCCAGATTCGTGATATCACTATTTGTCATAGTGATATCCGGAGCGATATACTCACCATCCGGATTCGGGTCATAGATAGCTTGCAGACGTGGGTCTGTATTCGCATCGGGGATACCATTAGACGGAACACGCATTACATCCAACATGGTCTGTGAACCAGCCTGCATCGTACCTGTACGAAGAGCTTGTGACATGGATTTTCCAAAATTGAAATCATCAGTCTGGGTATCTCCTGTTACACCCATATTTTCGTCGTTGCTATCAATCAATGGGTATTGTGCCGGATTGTTCAGGATTTCTGCAATAGCAGCACGTGCTTCGGTCACTAAATCACCATTTGTTGCCAAATGGAGCGCAATACGTAAACGGAGCGAATTTATATACTTCTGCCACATCGTAGTACTACCCGCAGCCATCGTATAGTCCTGATTTGCCAAAGAAGTCAATCCGGTTGAATTGAAATTACCGGCTGCAAAATAGTCGCCTGCCTCTTTCAATTCTTCAAGAATCTGGCGATACAATTCTACATCATCTTCATATACACAAAGACTCTTTGCATAATCATAATCACCGTTTTCCCATAGTGTACCAGCCCCATTGAAAGGCACATCTCCCCAAAGAGAGAGGACTTCATGTAATTGTGAATCTACCAAGACGCGTCCCAAGTAAACAAAAATCTCATTGGTCTCTTGCTCAGTTTCATCTAAGTTTTCATAGGTATATTCCAGCAAACGGAATTGCGTTACCATATCATAGAAGTTTTGCCAGCGGACATTAAAATAACCCTCTGTCGCACCTTGGAAACGACCACGATCGTTCATGTCGCCAATCACTCCCGAGAAAAGACCGGAAGTAGAAGATTGCGTATAATACCGATAATACATCGGATCCATCCAAGAGTGCCCCTTAAACATCACTGCTGTAAATACCTGTGGCACTCCGACAGATGTCGTTTCGGAAGGGTCTAAGTACTTATCACTATAACTCGAGTCCGAGCATGACGTAGTTGATAAGAAAGCGGCTCCTGTCAATAATAATGAAAATAGTACCTTTTTCATAAATTGCTTCTCTTTTTAGATAATAAAAATTTCAATAAACAATGAGTTAGAAACTTGCCCGAATGGAGAAACCAAACGTACGGGAACTTGCCGTAGAACCTCCGACCATTGACTGATAAATCCAGTTCGTACCATCAGTTGTTTCTGCATCAAACAATTTCAACGAACGATAAATATAGAACGGGTTACGCGCGTAAGCAGAAACCTGTAAACGATCGCAAGCGAACTTTTGAGTCCATTTCTTAGGCAATGTATAACCTAAACTAATTTCACGACATTTTACATAAGTATTTTTCTGCACTGCATCTGCATAGCTTTGGTTAGCACCTGTTCCCCAACCATACATATTATCATTGACCTCAAACTGCGTCACGATGATGTCGTTTGCCGTACCATCTTCTTTTACACCCGGCAGAATCAAACCATTATCCCATACATAATGACCGTTATACATCGTCTCACCACGCACATAGTTACCTACTTGATCTGCAGTCAACACATGGAGAGAAGATTTATCTGTTTCATCGTCTGTATCGCTGTAATAGAAAATACCGCCCGTTGTATAATCACGTACACCTATTGCGTCTTCAATGATACCGGTATCCATATAATATTGCCACGGCGCATTCAATACATCGCCACCTATACGGAAGTCGAACGACATATCAAGCGTAAATGCCTTGTAACTCAAACTGGTTCCGAAACCTCCTGTCAGCTTCGGCATCGCATTACCTACTTTATGACGTTCAGAGGTATCAGTGATATACAAACCATTTTCGTCTACGATATAGTTGCCATCATCGTCGGTCATCCAAGTATAGGTGTACCAGTCACCCATAGACTCACCTACATGAGATTCCAAGACTGCCGCACCATTATCATAAGTATAATGAGTAAGTACATCCAAGCCTTCTGCTAACTTCAAGACTTTATTCTTATTCCACGCAATATTAAAACGCAAATCCCATTTCCAGTCTTTGTTCTGGTACGGAGTTCCATACAAATTCAATTCAACACCTTTGTTTTCCAATTCTCCTACATTCATCAACACTGATTGTGCTCCCATTGAAGCTGCCGAACTTGCTTCGAGAATCTGGTCTTTGATTCTATTATAGTAGAAGTTGAACTCCATACCCAACCGGTTATTGAAGAATTTATTTTCCGTACCAACTTCATATTCATGCTTGGTTTCCGGTTTGATACTTTCGTTTCCAATATCCGTAGAAATATAATTATAAGTATAATTGGAAGAACGTGTTAAACTTGACTGACTGTATGCCAAATTTGCTGCATAAATTTCCGGCGCATTACCTACCATACCATAAGAGAAACGAACCTTACCATAGTCCCACCAGAAAGGATTCTTTTCTTTCAACAATTCTGTATAAAGAACGCTTAAACTTGCTGAAGGATACCAGAAAGAGTTATTGCCACTACTCAACGTAGAAGTCTTTTCCTGACGGATAGATCCTTCTACAAATCCCCAGTTATCAAAACCATAGCTTGCAGTAAGGAAAGCACCTGTACGGAGTAACTCTTGTTTCGTCATGCTGGCATTTGCTGTACCCACTGATGCATTCAAGTGGAACCAATTTTCCTGCGTCAAACCGTTTTGAGTACTAACACTCGACAAATAGTAGGTTTCCTGACGAGCATTCCAACCTAAGTTGGCCGTTATGTTATGCTTCTCACCAAAGGTCTTGTCGAACATCAACATTACATCGCCATAAACAATCGAATAGCGACTGTTTTGAAGTGCATAAGAATCGCTGTATTGTCCATTCGTAGAAAATACATGTGCATTTTCTGCACTGTTCTTATTTTCAATTTTATCAATGGTCAAGTCCGTAGCAATACGTCCGCTCAACGTCAAACCCGGAATAATATCCCAAGTCGGGTTTACAGATCCGATAAAACGCTGATGATCTTCCTCTTGTACTTTTCCGAAGATATTCCAGAAATATTCTGACATCAACGATGTAGAACCAAACGGAGAATAGAGGAACTGTTCATCAGAAGTCAAAGTTTCTGAAGAACCGCCATTAGCTGCATAAATACTGTTCAAATAACCCAGACTCGTTACAGTATGATCACGAATATAAGCTACATCCGTAAAACCTGTAAACATACCGGAATAGTTATTTACCAAACGGGAAATACGGTATGCACGGTTCTTGATATATTGCGTAGTATAGTTCGCTGTATAATTCAACTTAATTGTTTTCGTTACATCGAATGTACCGTTCAAACTAAACACATGCTTGTTGTTGTTTGAATTGTACTGCATTGCCTCAACATCGTTGTAGGTGTAAGAGAAGCGCAGATTGTTATGTTCTGTACTGTTGGTTAATGAGAGGTTGTATGTTTGGTTTACTCCCGTACGGAAAATATCTGCCCACTGATTATGGTCAATTGCTTCGTATGCACGTTCCGTTCCATCGAAATAAGTAACGGTTTTGCTCGAATCATATCTAGGTCCCCAAGAATAGTACGTTGCACGTGGCGTAGTAATGGTGTTTCCGTTACGGTCTACATAGATCTGACGAAAACCTGTTAAAGCCTCACTACTGCTGTTGCTTCCTAATGCCCAGTTATCATAACCCGGTCCATATAATTTCTGAATTTCAGGCATATAGGCTACCTTATCGAAACTAACATTTGCACTGAAGTCAATTTTCGTTCCGGTACCGGCCTTACCCTTTTTCGTGGTAATCATGACAACACCGTTGGCTGCTTCCGAACCATACAAAGCAGAAGCTGCAGCACCTTTCAAGATAGAGATGTTTTCAACGTCTTCCGGGTTTATATCCACCATACCGTTGGATTCGATACGCTGGCTGCTCCAATAATCCGAGTTATTGGCATTTCCGTTATGAATAGGCACACCATCCAGAATAATCAATGGCTGCGTATTACCCGTAATAGAGGAAAGACCACGAACAGAGATAGAGATAGAAGAAGTACCACTACCCGGAGCTGAAGAAATGCTCACACCAGCAGCTTTACCATACAAACCCGTTGCGATACTGGTACTACCTGTTTTGTTCAAATCATCTGCAGAAATCGTACTAACAGCATAACCTAACTTCTTGGAATCCTTCTTAATACCTAAGGCTGTAACGACAACCTCTTCCAATTGCTCCGAATCCTCTGCAAGCGTTACACTAATAGTAGACTGTCCTGTGTAGGCCAACTCTTGTGTAGCATATCCTACATAAGAAATCTGAATCACATCGCCATTTTTCACACCATCCAACGTAAAGTTACCATCCAAATCGGTAATACATCCGTTAGTAGTGCCTTTGATAATCACTGATGCTCCGATAACGGGGCCGTAAGCATCCACAACTGTTCCCGTTATTCTTCCATCCTGTTGAACGAAATCCATAACAGGCTCTACCGGAGCTATCTCAGCATAGATATTACCCGTAATACTCAATGCGGTAGCAACCAATAGCAAACTAACAACTTTAGTTTCTTTAAGCATAAGTAAAATGATTTAATTTGTGAATAAAAACTATCCTTTGTTATAATACCGACAAATACCTTAACTTAATTTTATATAGGCATTTGTCCTTTGTTAATTAGCAGTCCATCTGAGAAATAATTTGTGTTCATTGTTCGTTTATTTTGCGTTTATACTATTACTTTTTACATTCTAATGTTATGGCGCGTTTGCTATAACTAACAAGGATACCCCTTGTCATTTACCACATAAAAAACGGGAATAAGTTGCGGAATAGTTTTATCCTCCGCAACTCTCTTTATTTCAACTATATCAATTGTCCGTTGCTTCTGCTTCGTAAGCCTTAAGCAGTTTTTCCTGTACATCAGACGGAACCAGCTCGTAGGACGCAAACTTCATCGTGAAAGATGCACGACCTCCCGTAATGGAACTGAGTGATGTAGAGTAGTTAGACAGTTCTTTTAAAGGCACCTTAGCTTGCAGCTTTTCAAAACCTTTTTCACTATTCATACCCATAATCATCGCGCGACGTCCTTGCAAATCGCTCATCACATCGCCGAGAAAGTCAGCCGGCACAGACACCTCTACATCGTAGATAGGCTCCAGAATCTTCGGTCCGGCCTCTTTGAATGCCGCACTGAAAGCATTACGTCCTGCCAGCATAAAGGAGATTTCGTTGCTATCCACCGGGTGCATCTTGCCATCATACACGCAGATACGCACATCGCGTGCATACGAACCGGTGAGCGGACCTTGCTCCATGCGTGCCATAATCCCTTTCAGAATAGCCGGAAGGAAGCGGGCATCGATAGCACCGCCTACGATACAGTTCACGAACACCAGCTTGCCACCCCATTCGAGGTCGATGGTCTGCGTATCACGTACGTT
This sequence comes from uncultured Parabacteroides sp., assembly GCA_964580505.1. GTDB lineage: Bacteria > Bacteroidota > Bacteroidia > Bacteroidales > Tannerellaceae > Parabacteroides. Next base: position 6,505 of record CAZOKT010000003.1, read on the forward strand.
CATTTTATACTCTTGTCCGCCAAAGCGATAGGAATCCGGAGCCGGCATGCCTTCATAATATGGCTCGATAATGAGATGAACCTCACCGAACTGTCCTGCGCCGCCGGATTGCTTCTTATGACGATAATCCGCACGTGCTGCCTTTGTGATAGTCTCGCGATATGGAATCTTCGGTTCCATAAACTCAACCGGCAACTTATCATTATTTTCTATTCTCCATTTCAATGTACGCAGATGGAATTCGCCTTGCCCCGAAACAATGGTCTGTTTCAATTCTTTCGATTGTTCGATAACCCACGTCGGGTCTTCCTCACGCATACGCATCAAGACTTCCATCATCTTCTCTGCATCTGCCTCATTCACCGGCTTAATGGCACGGCGATACTTCGGATCAGGATATTTGATAAAGTCGAAGCGATAATCGCAACCTTTACCGTTCAGGGTATTACCCCGACGTACGTCTTTCAGCTTCACCGTAGCACCAATATCCCCTGCAACCATTTCCGGCACTTCGGTACGAGTCTGACCATCTGTCACAAACAGCTGAGCGATACGTTCTTTCGAACCGCGATCGGCATTAAGCAAATCATCTCCCGCCTTTACCTTTCCGGATAATACTTTAAAATAAGATACCTGTCCGATATGAGGTTCAATAGTAGTCTTAAAGAAGAACAAGCTGGCCGGGCCGTTAGAGTCAGGCGTCACTTCCACGCTTTCCGTCGTTACCAAACGCGGCATCTTATCGGTACAAGGAACGACATTACCCAAGAATTCCAATGTACGGCGCACGCACATATCACGTCCTGCACATACGCAGAATACCGGAAACATATCACGTGTAACCAATCCGGCGCGGATACCTGCACGCATTTCGTCTTCACTCAGCGTACCTTCGTCGAAAAACTTCTCCATCAATACATCGTCGTGCTCGGCAGCTGCCTCAACCAAAGCCTTATGCAACTCCATCGCCTTTTCAGTCTCTTCCGCAGGGATTTCCAACACTTCCGGCACACCACCTTCCGGCTTCCAGCGATACATCTTCATCTTCAACACATCCACTACGGAATTGAACGATGCGCCGCACGTTACCGGATATTGAATCTGCACCACTTTGCTTCCCCAACGTTCGCGCAACTGAGCCACCGTACCGTCATAGTCTGCTTTATCGTTATCTAACTGGTTCACAACGAATATAACCGGCTTATGGAATTGCTCCGTATAACGGAACTGATTGAGCGTTCCTACTTCTACGCCATACTGGGCATTCAGCACCATCAATGCCGTATCAGTAACATTTAATGCGGACACTGCTCCCCCGATAAAGTCATCCGAACCCGGACAATCGATAAAGTTCAGCTTACGGTCTTGCCATTCCACGCTGAATACCGTCGAAAAAACAGAGTATCCATATTCCTTTTCTACCGGAAAATAGTCACACACTGTATTTCTATGCTCAACACTTCCACGACGTTTTATAACTCCACCTTCGTAGAGCATAGCCTCCGCGAGGGTGGTTTTACCCGAGCCTGAGCTTCCTAAGATTGATATATTCTTAATCTCGTCTGTTTGATATACTTTCATGATAATATCAGCGAATTAAAAAATCAACAATTAAACCAAGTTTAACAATAAAGAGCGATTCTGATACTTCTCTATCGCGGGGTAAAGTTAATACATATTTCAAAAATAAAACAAGTTTCTACTCTATGTTTAACAACATATTTATACAACATTAACTCATTTGTAAAAAACAGTGCCTAACAGATGAGGGGAACATAGGCATAAACGAAAGGTTTGTAAAACATAAATGGAAGTAAATATAAGCATAATTTAAGGAAAAACAAATGCAGAATCAATTATTGTCGTATCTTTGTGAGCATGGCCGGACTCTATATACATATACCTTTTTGCGCGAAGCGTTGCCTTTATTGCGATTTTTACTCGAACACCGACATGAGCTATAAAGAAATTTACGTGGAAGCACTCATCCAAGAAATGACACTGCGGAAGAACTACCTGCAGGGCGAACCGCTGGAAACCGTTTACTTAGGCGGAGGGACACCCTCACAATTGAGCATCGCAGATTTATCCCGTATTTTCGAAGCCATTTATCAACACTTCTCAACGTCCGAGCAAATGGAGATTACCTTAGAAGCAAATCCGGACGACATGAAGCCGAGCTATGTGGCAGATTTGGAACATTTACCAATAAACCGCATCAGCATGGGCGTGCAAAGTTTCGACGAAACCGACCTAAAGTTCCTGAACCGGCGCCACGACAAGCAGGAGGCGATTCGTGCCGTAGAGCTTTGTCGACTATACCATATATATAATATAAGTATCGACCTGATTTACGGTCTGCCCGAGCAAACCGTGACAAAATGGGAAAAGAATCTGGACGAAGCCATTCGGCTGGATATTCCTCATATCTCAGCATACCATATTATATATGAAGAAGGGACACCACTCTATAAACTCGTGGAGGCAGGAAAGATATGTCCCATAGACGAAGAAACAAGCGTTGCGCTCTTCTCAACCTTAATCGACAAGCTCAGCGATGCAGGATTCGAACATTACGAGATATCCAACTTTGCCCGAAACGGATTCTACTCGCGCCATAACAGTGCCTATTGGCAAGGAAAACGCTATTTAGGATTAGGTCCGGCGGCACACTCTTACGATGGCATGGAACGCGAATGGAATGCCTCTTCCCTCACCCAATGGGTAAAAGGAATCAAGGAAGGGCACTTAGCCCTCGAAAAGGAACTGTTGGATTTAAACACGCGTTATAATGACTATATTGTAACTCACCTCCGGACGATGTGGGGAATCGACCTAAACGAAGTGTCAGTATTATTTGGAGAAAACACGCGTAGCTATTGTGAAAAGATGGCACAAATCTATCAAAGACAAGGATTATTATTACAAAATGATAACAAAATTATTTTAAGCCGAGCGGGAATATTCGTATCCGATGGCATTATGAGCGAACTGCTCCAAGTGTAATTTCTGACGAAACCGTCTCTTTTGCACAATAAACCATTTGTTAACAAGTACATTTTTTGCACAAAACCGAAAAAAATGTATCATAAAATTTGCACAGATAAAAAACTATTCTCTATATTTGCAGCGTAAGAATGCAGAACAAAGTGTCTTATTTATATATTATAGCAGGTTGTAATGGAGCGGGTAAGACGACCGCTTCTTTCACAATACTACCGGAAATGCTGAAATGTAGGGAGTTCGTTAATTCCGATGAGATAGCAAAAGGGCTGTCTCCTTTTAATGCCGATAGCATTGCGGTAGCCGTCGAAGCAAGTCGTATAATGTATAAACGCATCAAGGAGCTGATTGCCGCCGGTGAAACTTTCGCGATGGAAACGACGCTGGCTACGCGGACAGTGGCTAACTTGATAAAGGAGGCACAAGGGGAAGGATATTACGTGACATTGCTTTACTTCTGGCTGAACACGCCGGAATTGGCAATTGAGCGTGTCAGACAGCGTGTAGCCGCAGGCGGTCACAATATTCCGGAGAATACCATACGTAGAAGATACGCAGCCGGAATACGCAACTTGTTTGAACTTTATCTCCCCATTTGTGATTACTGGATGATTACGGACAACTCGATGTCGCCGATGGAAGTAATTGCCAAAGGCTTCAAGAATGAAAAAAAAGAAGTATTCAATCAGGTTATTTACAAAAAACTTGAAAGTTATGAGTGAGCAAGAACTAAGAGAATTCGAAGAAAACATCGTAAAAGGCGCGCACGTAGCGTTTCAACGTTTGGTCAGTCAAAAAAAGAAAGAAAACGGTGAATTGGTGTTTTCCCGTAACGGACACATATTCCGCGTAAAAGCTTCTGAGCTGGATAAGGTTATGTTCTGATTACACACTTCAAACTATATTCTCGATATATCAAAAAAACACTACAGAAATACTGTTGATATTATTATACAAATTATGGATTTCGAATTACAAACGTAAGGAAAAATCCATAATTTGTATTTTCTTTTCTCTCTTAAGAAAAAATCTCTTTCCATTCCCAACCATCCCCAAAAAGCAAACCTGCCCGGGTCTGCTCTCCATGCCCTTGTATTCTTTTACAAAGTGGCAATCAGCGACGTGAAAAGGACAGACATCTTCTCAGCGGCTCGATTGGCGGCTTCGATGACATCGTCCGCGTCGTTCACGAAGTCGTCGGCGAAGTGGTAACCTTCGTTCGTGATGACAGACATACCGAAAACCCGGATGCCACAATGGCGTGCTACAATCACCTCGGGAACCGTACTCATGCCAATCGCGTCTCCGCCCACTTTCCCGTAGAACGCATACTCCGCGGGAGTCTCGTAGGAAGGTCCTGTAAGTCCGACGTACACCCCCTTTTTCACTGCGATACCTTTTTCAACTGCGATGGCTTCCACCGTCCGAATCAGGGCACGGTCGTAGGCGCGGGTCATGTCGGGAAAGCGTGTCCCAAAGTCCTCTTTGTTCGGCCCAATCAGTGGATTGGGCATCATGTTGATATGGTCACGGATAATCATCAAGTCACCCACCTTGAACGACGTATTGATGCCCCCTGCTGCATTCGACACTAGCAAATTCTTAATACCCAAGCATTTCATCACTCTTACGGGGAACGTAACCTGCTCCATCGAGTAGCCCTCATAATAATGGAACCGCCCCTGCATGGCGATGACAGGCTTACCTCCCAAACGGCCGATGATGAAATTGCCTCTGTGCCCCGAAGCTGTCGAGCGCACGAAATGCGGGATTTCGCTGTAGGGAATCACCGCCGGCTCTTCGATGCTGTCCGCCAAGGCCCCCAGTCCACTCCCCAAAATAATCGCCGTTTCCGGAGCGTCAAAGATACAAGCCGACAAATAGGCGGCTGTTTCCGTATAAAAATCTTTCGTTTCCATATTGTTTTTGTTTTAACGTTTCACCAAATCATACGCCCTACGTGCCGCCTGTTCCATAATTTCTTCTTCGCCGGGCACTTTCCGGTTCTCCATCAGGATTTTCCCGTTGCAAATGACCGTGTCAATGCAGCTGCCGTTCGCTGCATAAACCAAATTAGATGTAAAATTGAAGTTGGGGGTAAACGCCGGGGCATCCAAGTCTACCAGACAAATGTCTGCCAAGTATCCTTCTTCAATCCGCCCCGCTTTCAAGCCGAGAATATCCGCTCCAACAACAGTTGCGGCATCCAGCATCTCTTGTGCGGTTAAAAGTTCAGGTTCTTTACGCCACACTTTGCCCAACAGCGATGCCAGCTTCATCGCCTCAATCATATCTAAGTTGTTGGATGAAGAGCAACCATCGGTTCCGATGCCGACCGGTATTCCGGCCTGCTTCATCTCCACAAAAGGGAAACGGTAACCCGATGCCAACTTCATATTCGACGCCGGATTATGCACGACCTTCACCCCGTGGTCTGCTAACATGCGTATTTCGTCTTTATCCACAAAAACCGCATGGGCGATCACCAAACGCGGGGACAACACACCTAATTTATAAAGATACCGCACCGGAGAAAAGCCAAAATTACGGATGGAGTTCTGCACTTCGTACTCTGTCTCGGAGAGGTGCAGATGAATCAAGCAATTCTGTTCAACGGCGAATTGATGAATCCACTGCAGCAAAGCACTGGACACCGTGTAAATGGCATGCGGGCCTAACGTAAACTTTATCCGCGAACTATATCCGCCTGAATGTGCGAAGAGCCGGCGGCAAGTCGCCTTGCACGCTTCTGTTTTCTCTTCCGAGAAGTTATCAATACAGACAGCGGAGATATATCCCCGAATCCCCATCTGTTCCACAGCTTCAGCCGTGATATCAGGACGTTGGTACATATCCAGAAAAGTCGTAGTGCCGGACTTGATCATTTCTAAACAAGCCAGTTTCGCTCCCCAATAGATATCTTCATGTGTCATTTTCGCTTCATTCGGCCAAATCTTCTGTTCCAGCCATGACATCAACTTCATATCATCCGCAAATCCTCTGAATAGAGTCATCGCAGCATGAGTGTGGGTATTAATCAATCCGGGAATCACCCCCTTCTTTCTTCCGTCTACCACTTTTGCCTCGACATCCAATCCCTTGCCGATGCGTGCAATCCGATTTCCCTCAATATATATATCCGTCGGTTTGCCATTCAGCTCGGCATTTTTTATAAGTAATGTATTTATTTGCATATCTCGCATTTAGCCGTTTTTTTCTTTATCTTTTCTGAATTTATCCTATCCAATAACGTTTCCATTTCTGTTAGTTTCACAGCTGCAAGAGCACAAGAATCGAATACATCGACACGACCAATATCCTCTCTTTTCAGCATCCCTTTTTGGGTAAGGAAGCCCACGACATCGGTCTTGCTGATTTTATCCCGTTTGCCTCGATTTATCTTCAGTGAACCCCATTCCGATTTTTTAGGTACATGTCCCTGCTTTGGGAGCCAGAATATTTCAGGCTCGGGCTGAATATACTCCGGCAGATTGTCTGCACTGTTAAGCAATAAAAAAGCTGTTCCCGTAGCATTCATACGAGCGGTACGACCATTCCGATGTACAAACGCTTCTTCATGAATCGGCAAATGATAATGCACGATATTTCTGACCTCCGGAATATCTAAGCCGCGCGCCGCTAAATCTGTCGTAACAAATATTGTCGCAGAAAGATTACGCAAGCGAGCCACACACAATTCGCGCTCCGTTTGCTCCAATCCACCATGAAAACAAACATTATCCACCTTTTTTCGTTTCAAAAATGCACTAACACGCTCGGCAGATTCACGGTAATTGCAAAAGACAAATGTTGACATCCCATTTAATTCTCCTAACAGCCGATATAAAGTCTCCAACTTATCCGTTTCCGGAGACTTCACTTGATACAAATTCAACCCTCGTAATGTTTTTTTTGATGCAGTCAAATAAGAAATTTGTAGTGAATTTTTCAATCCAACAAAGGCAGGAATTTCAATGGCTGAAGTAGCGGATGTTAGCACACGACGTCTTACATTAGGCAACCGTATTATAATTTTTTTCATCTCGGCAACGAATTTCAGCTCCAACGACTTGTCAAATTCATCGAAAATCACCGTATTCACCGCATCCAATGCCACACTTCCCTTTTGAATATGGTCAAGAATACGTCCAGGTGTTCCAATCCATACCACAGGAGCCTGACTAAGGCTCTGCTTTTCTACTAGAAAGGAATGTCCACCATAACAGCAAGTTGCCTTAAATCCACTCCGGAAAGAACGAAATACCGTTTCAATCTGCATGGCAAGTTCACGTGAAGGAGCAATAATTAATACCTGCACCTTTTCCTCCCGCTTAAGCTGTGGCAAAAGCGGTAAAAGAAATGCCAATGTCTTTCCCGATCCGGTCGGACTTAAAAGCAGTAAATCTCGCTCTTTATCAGCGTTAAGCACCTCGTTTTGCATTTGATTCAGCATTGAAATACCCATAGCCTCCATTGCTTTCCGTATCGGTTCCTGCAGCTTGTTTTCTTTACTATTCTTCTCCATCATATTTTGTGTTCTATTTATTATAGAGCATCTTTAGCCATACCGGAAAATATCTTTTTGCTTCACTCGAATCACTTCTCCAAACACTGCCAACTTTTTCAGGTCGACAAGCTTCTTATTTCCCACAATTGCAAATACGATAGGCTTTCCGAATATTTGCTCTTCATAAAAACGACGAATATCGGTCATCTGCATATGAGAAATATTCGCTAACAATTCGCGGTTCGGGTCAGAGTCAAATCCCTCACGTCGATATTTTGCCACCCGTGTCGAAAGCCTACGGAATGAGGGGAACGCATTGTTTACCTCATTCTGAATATTTTGTTTCACAGCATCAATACATTCGGGACGATCTGGCATTCTCTCTATTAGATTCTTGAAAATCGTCATTGCATCTATTGTTTTATCGTTCTGTGTAGAGAATAAAGCTCGGAAATATCCAGGGCAACCTCGACTAAGGCGTGATGGTGTGTAATAATATCCATTCACTCTATATGCATAAGAACGAAATTCTCTAATTTCCTGAAACATCAATGACGACATATCGCCACCAAAATATTCCGAAAAAAGTTTAGACACAGCACGCTCTATCATATTATAGATAGGTTTACCTAAAATATAAGCATATACAATACTCTGAGAAACATCTTCTTTGTTGAGGAAATAGACACATGGACTCTCGTACACAACAAGAGGACGCATACATGGATAACCTGATGGATACATGATTTCTTGCAAACGAAAATAGTGCTCCGTCAATTTTCTAATCTCCTCAATTGGACGATTTCCGCAATAATGGACCTCACAAGCATATTGTTGAATCTCTTGAAAAAGCGCTAACAACTCTGAACCCTTTATTTGCCGGATTTCTTTTAGTGTAGGCTTTTGCAAAAATCGAGACCGTTCTCCAAACGTTACCCGCTCAATTAACGCCAAGCCAAGACTATCAGCAGAATTCCGGAAAGCCTGTTCACCCACACGCATATCATTCACCACCTGATGCATCTGTTTTTTATCCGCTTTCGGATTTTGCATGAAGCTGCCTACCAATGCGATAGTTTCCTGCATATTCGCATCGAAACCGGTAATATGTACGATAAAATCGGTATCCGTAGCTTCGAAAGTAAGTGTACTGCCTAAGACTTGTAGTCGATTGCGGAACAAATCGAAATCTTCCTTCTCTGTACCAATAAAATGCAAATAGTTTGCCAATGGAGTTAATAACGGTTTTTCCAATGTCCCTATGCCATAAATAAGGTCTAATGAGAAAATATCATTCACCGGATTCTTTACCACATACAAATTCACCCATTTAGAAAGCGAAAAGGTTACGATGGAATAGGCCTTTTCGTCAATGAAACGAGGAAATTGCTGACTAACCGGCAACTTTTCCAATTGTTTGGCAAAATCTGATTTATTCAGCGAAGATTGTGGGCGTACTGGTACATAACCCGGCTTTGGGAGATTATCTTTTTTATAACGCCCTGTTGTTTTTGTAACATATAAGTAATCTTTCACAAAGTATTTTTTCGCAACCGTTATAATATCCTCACGTGAAAGCTTATCTATCTTGGTCAACTCTGCCAAATAATCATCCCATGTTTTTCCGTGTGAGAAAACCTGCACCATGATTTGTGCCCTTGTATTGACATTTTCCAATGCGGAAACATAATCTCGCTTTTGTTCCAACTTCAGACTCTGGAAAACTTCCTCGCTAAATTCACCTGCTTTTAAACGTTCGATAGCATTCCAAATCAACTTTTCCGCCGCAGCATATGTCTGAAAGAAGAATTTCGGTATTACGAAAATTGCCAAAATGCCGGCCTCATTCATAGCTTCACTCACTACTATCGTGGCCATCACCTTATGCTCGATAGAAAGCTTATCCAGAAAGCCCGTACCATTCGCATTGTTTAGAAGTGAGATAGCTAATTTTAAGGCGATTTCATCAGGATGATTTGCCGGAATGCCCCGAAATCCCAATGCCATCATTTTGACAAATGGTATAGGAACTTTAAGTTTCATTTTCTCCTTTCCGTTGAATTTAGGCAACGGAATAACCTTCCGTTTTGGGGTTTGCCCTTCGCGGATTCGTGAAAAAGTACGCTCCAGAATTGGCAAGACTTCTGCAATTTTGAAATCACCACAAAGAATCAACCCCATGTTGGAAGCCACATAATACTCCTCAAAAAAACGACGCATTTCGGAAAGTCTCGGATTCTTCAAATTCTCTGTACTTCCTATCACTGGATATGCATAAGGATGTGGAGCGAAATAACGCTCTTTCAAGCGTTCGACCGATATACCTCCAATCTGATCGGCATACATGTTTTTTTCCTCATACACTGTTTCCAATTCATTTTGAAACAGGCGGAAAACCGGATTAATGAGACGTTCGCTATTAATTTCAGCCCATTGTTCCATGTATTGAGGAGAAAAAGTATTGAAATAAACCGTAAAATCCAAAGAAGTTCCCGCATTGAGCTTCGTGCCTCCGTATTGAGAAATCAGCCTGTTGAACTCATTAGGAACAACATACTCGGCTGCTTTCACGCTCAATGCATTAATCTCCAATTGTAATGCTCGTCGGGCAGCTTTATCCTTCGTCTCCGCCAACTCATCATATTTTTCAGCAATTTGGTCTAACAACACTTTCTCTTGTTCATAGTTGGTCGTACCAATCTTATCGGTTCCTTTGAACATCATGTGCTCAAAGTAATGGGCGATCCCCGTATTCGGGCAATCTTTTGCTCCGGCTTTCACTACAACTGCTCCAAAAACCTTTGGCTGAGAATGGTCTTCATTTAACCATAACGTCAATCCATTTTTTAATATGTGTGTCGTACAGACTATTTGTTGTTCTAAAGATTCCATTTTTCCTATCTGGCGTAATCTCCTTTTAATAATGTACAAAAATAGCGAGTTTTTTTGGTTCTGCTTATACAAACTTGAATAATTCATTAATTTTTGTAGGAGAAAACGCCATGCAATTCTGCAAGACGTTTTCGCTAAGAGCGCCGGCTTCCCGCAGGGTTGCGAGAGGGTTCCGCTGTGTGCGGAGTCCAAATATGCTCCGGCGTTGCTTCCAACTTTTCAGGCAGCTTTCTCAAAACGCCTGTCTGCCCAAACCTTTACTACATTCTTCCGTGTTTCACTTTTTATACGTAAATTTGCCATATAAACCACAAAGAAAAAAGATGATGAAACTAAATAAAATTTTCACCGATTTATTATTCTTAGGGATTGCTTTTAGCTGTAATAGCCAGCCGAACAATATCATATACCCGACGAAAAGCCTTCAGGTTTCTATTCATCATTTTGACCAAGCGTTATTACAGCTTATCGAAACCCGTGATTCGACATTAGAGGATGAACTATTGGCAACCTACCCGGCCATGCTGGACATCACGGGGAAAGGGATCTTTAATATGCAATCGCCTCAGATTCCGGGCTTTTTTGAACAGATAATCAATTATTATTCCGAACCAACCCTGAAGCAACTTTACGAAGATGCGGTGGATGCTTATAAAGATGCTTCGGATATAGAAGAGCAATTAGGACGCGGGTTTGCCTTTCTAAAAGCCAACTTTCCAACTATGCAAATACCCGCAGTTTACATGCATGTGTCCGGTTTCGGGCAGAATATATTGGTCGGCGATAGTCTTTTGTCGTTATCAATCGACAGATACATAGACATAGATTATCCACTTTATAACCGCTTTTTCCAAGCATATCAACGAAGAAAAATGCAACGTCTAATGGCGGCTTCTGATTACCTGACAGGATGGTTGATGAGCGAATATCCATTTTCCGGTAATGAGAACATTCTTTTAGAACGCATGGTATATGAAGGGAAAATCAAATATATCGTCAGTTTGGCATTGCCTGAATTAAAAGCGTACCAGTTGATGGGCTATACGGAAGCAGATTATGCATGGTGCGAGGAGCATGAAAGCACACTTTGGAGCGCAATCATCCAGCGCAAACATCTCTATACTCCCGACCGTCTTACTACGCAAAAGTATTTTGAGGAAGCGCCCTGCACGTTTCTTTCGGATAAAACACCGGGCAATGTCGGGACATGGATGGGTTGGCAAATCATCAATCAATACATGCAAGAGACACAAATTTCTTTATTCGTATTGATGCAACAAGACAACGCACAGGAGATATTGACGCTTTCCAGATATAAACCGGAATAACAAAGACTTCTATGGAAATCAGATTGCCTCGACATATTCATAATGAACACCCTGTGATTATGACCCGAATATTGGTTGTAATCGGGACAAACGGTATTGGGAAAAGCTCTTTTGGAAAAGACTTGCAAAAACGTTATCCGGATAAAGCGCTGAACATCTCCGGTTTGCATGCGCTGTTTATCACTACCCAACCGGAAGAGAATAAAGCCGACAAGGAAGATTATTGGCAGATGCAGATGCTCATCAATGAGCGGATGCGTTTACCTCGCATCACGGAGTATGAGAAGCTTATCCTGCGCCTTCAGCATGAAGAGTTTGAGGCTGCTGTAGATTATAAAGAGGATTGCAAAAGCAATCCGGCATTGATTCCTCCCGCAACGAAACTGGATACCATACAGAAAATTTGGGAAGAGATGTTCTCGCACAATAAACTAATCCGCAAATCGGGCTTCATCGAGCTGACTTCGGCATATCGCAATAGTGATTCCTATACGGCCGGGCGGATGAGTGATAGTGAGAAGCTGGTATTCTACCTCATCGGTGCCGTATTATACGCCAAACCGGATGCTTTGCTCATTATTGAAGAACCTGAGACTTTGCTCCATACATCCATCAAAAATATTCTTTGGGATAAAATCGAGCAACTGCGTCCGGATTGCACGTTTGTCTATCTGACGCATGACATTGAGTTTGCTTTAGCCCGTCGTGCATGCAAAAGGCTTTGGATTCGTTCGTATGATGCCGACCGACAAATCTGGGACTATGAATTCATCGAAAATAACAAGAGCCTGCCCGAAGAGCTTTACATGGAGATATTGGGGAGCCGCAAGCCTATCTTGTTTATCGAAGGGACAGACAATAACAGTATCGACAACCGCCTCTATTCGTTGGTATTCCCCAATTATATGGTCAAGCCCATGGGAGGATGCCAGAAGGTCATCGAAACCACAAAGGCATTTACTCAATTGAAGGATTTCCACATGCTGGAAAGCATGGGCATAGTTGACCGGGACAGGCGCACGGAAGGAGAAATCCGTTATTTGAACGAACAGCATATCTTTGTCCCGAATGTGGCGGAGGTGGAGAACCTGCTGATGCTGGAAAACGTTATAAAGAGTGTCGCCCGAAGACTGATGAAGAATCCGGATGAGATATTTGCAGCCGTAAAAGGGAACGTAATCCGTTTGTTCGATAAAGATCTGGAAGACCAAGTCATCCTGCATGCCAAGCATCAGGTAAGAAAGAAGCTGGAACTTGCGCTGAATTACAAAATCCATTCGTTCGAGGAGCTGAACGAGCGCGTGGAGGAGATTCACGGACGGATGCACGTCCGAGATATTTACACCGGACTCAAAATGAAATTCCAGCAATATGTAGATACTGCCGATTACAACAGCGTCTTGCGGGTTTACAACCAGAAAGGCATACTCCCGCAAAGTCGCATATGCCAGCTCTGCGGAATCAGTTCCAAAGAACACTATCTGGAATTCGTGCTCTCCATTTTGCGGGAAAACGGGGAGGATGCCGAAGTAATCCGACGTGCGATTAAGGTCTCATTGGGCATGTAAAAAATTTATAAAAAGGAAAATATATCAATGAAATGTCGTTTCTTTGTGAAATGGTAAGCGATTAAAATGGTTTGAAGCAATAGCGTTATGCGAACACCCACTTTGCAATATCTGTACCTCCAAAAGCCGGTGTCGATGATTATCTTCATCTGCATCATCTCGGTATTGCCGTGGCTAGGGCTTAACGAATTGGGCAGTCCGGTTGTTTCGACGAATGCAACGATTGCCGACGCCATGCTGAAGTCCGGCGAGTGGGTATTGCCGAAGATGCTTTCCGGGACAATTAGTTATGACCACCCGATGTTGCATTGGCTGATTGTCTTGTTCTCCTATGGGCAAGGTTACGTGTCCAAATTTACCTTGCAATTGCCCGGCGCGTTGGCGTTTATCGTCATGATGGCCACGACACTCATCTTTTTCGGGCGGCGCTCTCGGTTCCACGAGGCGTTTATCTCCACGCTGTTCCTGATTACCTGCTGCGGAATGCAGAACCTTTCGGCTGCCAGCTCCGGCGATTTGCTTTTTACCACGTTTATTTTCGTTGCCTTGACGCAACTTTACCGCTGGGAGGAGAATTGGGAGTTGAAAGGCATCCCGATTGAGATTTCGCTGCTCCTGAGCGGTGCTGTCCTCACGAAAGGGCTAATGGGCATGATTCTGCCGGTCGTTGCCTTCACGATTTACCTCCTGATTACGAAAAGACACCCCGCTCGGATAATCTTCAAGGCAATGGCCTACATCACCATATCGTCTCTCTTCCTGCCGATGCTCTGGTACATCAGCATTTGGAAGCAGGGCGGGACGGAGTTGCTGTCCGACGTGGTACGCACGGAGTTCAGCTACTTCTGGGGCATCGAGCAGCACGTCCATAACCTGTTCTACGTCTTTCCGTTGCTGGCTGTCGGCTTCATGCCGTGGGTTGTCTTCTTTTTCTTTTCCCTCTTTGGCCTGAAGATGGAGAAGATGCGGGTAGAATTCAGCAACGTGAAGCTCTTCAGCCTCATCATGCTGACGGTCATGCTCGTTCTGTATGCCATTATGCCGGTGAAACGTGCCAGCTATCTGCTGCCTGTTTACCCGTTTATCATGATATTCCTGGCGCAATATGCCCTGCACATCACGGAGTACCGCTATTGGTGCACGCGCATCTTCGCCGGGTTCCTGACGATTGCCGTTTTGTTCGGCTTGATTGCGGTCTTTTCCCCGATAGATTGGGAGCCTGTTCCGCACCTCCCCGTTACGCTGCGTACGGGCGTACTCACCTTGTTTACGATGGCTATGATTGGGACGGTAGGGTATCAGATGTTTAAAAGAATCAACATCAAAATTCTATACGCCACCATTGCGCTGACTTTTGCCGTCAACCTGCTGGTGAATGCAGTAGGCATCCCATAGCAGGCGGGCAAAAAGCTGCCAAAACGTTTTGGGAAGCCTCCGACAGACGTCGGAACAATGCCGAAACGCCTGATGAACTCAAAATTTCAAACACTTAAAACCAAATAGAATATGAAAAGACGTGATTTTTTAAAGACAAGTGCGCTGGCAGGAGTCGCGCTGACGTTAAACTTCGAAGGTTTGCAGGCGGCACTAGCGAGCAATACGGTAGCCGTTGAAGCTGTTCCGGATATGGTTGCCGTGATGGGCGGCGAACCGGCAGCTATGTTGGACAAAGCCCTCAAGGCATTGGGCGGAATGGGTAATTACGTCAAGAAAGGACAAAAGATTGTAGTCAAGCCCAACATCGGTTGGGATCGCGCTCCCGAGATGGCAGGAAACACGAATCCGGAGCTGGTCAAGGCTTTAGTGCAGAGATGTTTTGAGGCCGGAGCCGAAAAGGTAACCGTGTTTGACCATACGTGCGATAACTGGCAGAAGTGCTACGAGACCAGCGGCATAGAGAAGGCTGCCAAAGAGGCCGGAGCTATCGTCATGCCGGCCAATGACGAGAGATATTACAAGGAAGTATCCATTCCGGGCGGAAAGAAGCTGAAGAGCGCAAAGATTCATGAGGCACTGCTCGAAGCCGACGCGTGGATTAATGTCCCCGTACTGAAAAATCATGGCGGCGCGAAGCTCACCTGTGCAATGAAGAATTATATGGGCATCGTGTGGGACCGTCGCTATTTCCACCAGAACGATTTGCAGCAGTGCATCGCTGACATCTGTACGTGGGAAAAGAAGCCGGTACTCAACATCGTGGATGCTTACCGCATCATGCACCAGAACGGTCCGCAGGGCAAGACAATCGCTGATGTCGCTACGCTTAAGTCACTCATCGCCTCTCCGAATATCGTGGCAATCGATACGGCCGCTCTATCGTTGTTCAACCAAGTGAAGGAACTGGACATCACCGCAGCGTCGCACATCGGCAAAGGCGAAGAACTCCATCTCGGCACGACAGATTTGAAAAGCTTGAACATCCAACGCATCAAACTCTAAGAAAAAATGAACAGATTAAGCCTCTTAAAAGGAGTGCGGGTCATTCTCGCCCTCCTTTTCTTTATACCGATATTGATTTTCTTTGCAGATTTTAGAGGATTGCTCCCAGACAAGGTGCATGTCTTGCTGCATTTGCAGGTTCTTCCGGCGCTATTAGGGTCATTCTGGCTGATTCTCATCGTCCAGCTGCTGATAGCCTTTATTGCGGGACGGATTTATTGCTCGACCGTCTGCCCGGCGGGCGTATTGCAAGACCTGATTAACCGTATTTATTGCATCGGGAAGAAAAGGAACAAAGGCACGCGCCGGTTCAAGTACCGCAAGCCCCTAAACAGGTTGCGCTACCTCATTTTAGCCCTGACGCTGGTCAGTGCCTTCGCCGGAATCCTGAATCTTGCGCTCCTGCTCGACCCTTACAGCAATTTCGGGCGCATTGCCACCAATCTTCTGCGTCCCTTGGTGATGTGGACAAACAACGGCATCGCGGAAATCCTGATGCGCATGGATAATTACACGCTTTATCAAGTAACCATCAGCACCGTGACTACGGTGGGCTTCGTGAGCGGCCTGACGGCATTGTTGCTCTTCGTCGGATTGAGCATCTGGCGCGGGCGTATCTTCTGCAACACACTTTGTCCGGTTGGCGCCCTGCTGAGCATCTTCTCGCGTTATGCGCTGTTCCGCATCTCTTTTAACAAAGAAACGTGTATCCGTTGCGGTTTATGCGAGCGGAGTTGCAAAGCAGAGGCCATCGACAGTAAAAACATGCAGGTTGATACGTCCCGGTGCGTGGATTGCTTCAATTGCCTCTCGTCTTGCAACAAAGGCAGCTTGCGATATATTTATAACCCTGTTTTCAAACAAAATAAAGCAGCAACGGAGACAAATGTAACCCTAAACGAAACGCCCAACAGCCGTCGCGTTTTTCTAGCCACAGGAGCTACACTCGTGGTATCCTTGCCCATCATTCCGGCGCTTGCCGAAGGGGAAGAACAACAGAAGCATCGCAAGAAATGGCCTCCGGTAACCCCTCCGGGCTCTTTGAGTCTCAAACGTTTCAAAGATTTATGCACGGGATGCCATTTGTGCGTTACGCAATGCCCCAGCCAAGTCTTGAAACCCGCCGGATTGGAATACGGATTCGATTATCTGCTCAAGCCACACATGTCGTATGACAACAGCTATTGCAATTATGAATGCAAGGTCTGTGCCGATGTCTGTCCGACACATGCCCTGAAGCCGATTAGCGTTGAGGAGAAAACGACCACCCAAGTTGGCGTGGCGCATTTCTTTATCAACCGCTGCATCGTGCGTACGGAGCATACCGATTGCGGTGCTTGCTCCGAACATTGCCCGACGCAGGCTGTCCGGATGGTCCCGTACGAAGGGACACTAACGATTCCGGAAGTCAATCCGGATTTGTGTATCGGATGCGGAGGGTGCGAATCGATTTGTCCGGTTCGGCCTATGCGCGCCATCATCATCCAATCAAATGAAGTACATAAATATGTGGAGAAACCCAAGCAAGAAGAGATAAAAGAGATTGAAGTAACTGACTTCGGTTTCTGAAGGGATGGAACTTGGCTATTCCACATTAAGTTCGTATCTTTGCGCTCCTATGAAATTCGAACTACTACATAACGACACAAAGACAAATGCAAGGGCGGGCTTGATTACTACAGACCATGGCGTAATCGAGACGCCCATTTTTATGCCAGTAGGTACGCAAGGAACCGTAAAAGCGGTACACATGACTGAGCTACGCGATGACATCAAGGCACAAATCATATTAGGCAATACGTATCATCTCTATCTGCGTCCCGGATTAGACATCTTGATGAAAGCCGGCGGATTGCATCAATTTAATGGATGGGAACGTCCTATCCTGACCGACAGCGGCGGCTTTCAGGTATTCTCTTTGTCGGATAATCGCAGATTGCATGAAGAAGGCGCAGAGTTCCGTTCGCATATAGATGGTTCGAAGCATTTCTTCACGCCTGAAAAAGTGATAGACATAGAACGAACCATAGGAGCCGACATCATCATGGCTTTCGATGAATGTTGTCCGGGCAATGCCGATTATGAATATGCCAAGAAATCATTGGGATTGACTGAACGTTGGCTTGACCGTTGCATTCACCGATTTAATGAAACGGAACCCAGGTACGGCTATCGGCAAAGCCTCTTTCCGATTGTACAAGGTTGCGTCTATCCGGATTTGCGCGTCCGCGCAGCTGAGAATGTGGCGAGCAAAAATGCAGACGGAAATGCCATCGGCGGACTTGCCGTAGGAGAACCCACCGAAAAGATGTACGAAATGATAGAAATCGTCAATGCGATTCTTCCGAAAGACAAGCCGCGTTACTTGATGGGAGTCGGCACGCCTATCAATCTCTTGGAAGCTATCGAGCGAGGCGTGGATATGTTCGATTGCATCATGCCAACTCGAAATGGACGCAACGGGCAACTCTTTACGCTTTATGGCACAATGAATATGCGTAATAAGAAATGGGAGAACGACTTTTCGCCGATTGACCCGGAAGGTACGTCATTTGTCGACCGCCTTTACACAAAGGCTTATTTACATCATTTGATTAAGGTAAACGAAATATTAGGCTTGCAGATTGCCTCTATTCATAATCTGGCGTTTTATCTCCGGTTAGTAAAAGAGGCACGCCAGCATATTATCTCGGGAGATTTCTCTATATGGAAGAATTCAATGATAAACCAATTGAACAACCGACTATAACAAATGAAAAACTTCAAATTAAAACGAATCGATTGGTATATCATCAAGCAGTTTTTAGGGACGTATGTATTTGCTATTCTATTGATTATATCTATCTCGGTGGTATTCGACATCAACGAGAAGATAGACAAATTCCTTCGTCCTGAGGTGCCACTGGAATCCATCATATTCGATTATTATTTGAACTTCATTCCTTATTTTGCCAATTTGTTTAGCCCGTTGTTCACTTTCATAGCGGTTATCTTCTTTACTTCAAAATTAGCAGACAATTCGGAAATTATCGCTATGCTTTCCAGTGGCATGAGCTTCCGCCGATTGATGCTTCCATACGGAATATCCGCCGGCATCATTGCCCTTATTACGTTTATACTCAATTCATTCATCATTCCTCCGGCAAATCGTGTACGCATTGATTTCCAGAATCAATATATTAAGAATAAGGCGGTAGAATATGCCCGCAATGTGCAAATAGAAGTAGAGCCCGGCGTCATTGCTTATTTCGACAGGTATGAGAATCGTTCGAGTATGGGCTACCGTTTTTCGTTAGAACATTTTGAAGGGAAAAGCCTCGTCTCGCGCCTTACTGCTAAATCCATCAAATATGATACGCTCTACCACTGGCAAGTCATTGATTATATGATTCGAGATTTCGACGGCATGCACGAATATATTTCGTCTGGTTCACGCAAAGATACAACACTGACTATTGTTCCTTCTGATTTCCTCATATCGGTTAATGATTGCGAAAAGATGACAACCCCGCAATTGCATGAGTACATCCAGCGCCAACAGAAACGAGGCATCGGGAATATCCAAACATTTGAGATTGAATATTACAAACGATTTGCCTCTATCATGACGGCTTTTATCCTAACCTCCATAGGCGTATCGCTTTCATCACGCAAAGTAAAGGGCGGAATGGGTATCAATATCGGAATCGGGATTGCGTTAAGCTTTTCATATATTTTGTTCATGACCATAACGGCTACCTTTGCCATCAACGGCTATGTAAGCCCGTTGATAGCAGCATGGATTCCAAACGTTATTTATACATTCATCGCCATTTATCTTTACCGCAAAGCCCCAAGATAATCATAATGTGAAATATAAAGCAGTGACTATATTTCCGTCCCTGACAAAATTAACATCAATGGTGGACTTCTTTGAAAAAAGTAGTAAGCCGTAATCACAGAAAGTGCATTTCATGCAGTTCTTCATTTGAGGATATGAGAAATTCTTAGTCAAGAAACAACTTTTTCCTAACCAAGAAACGGTCGTTTTCCTACGAGGAGATTTCCATTTCCTGACCAAGAAATTTCAGGAAACTGCAAATAATTGGTTTTGAATTTGCTATAGGTAGATAAAAAGATTGTATATATAGGGTTGTATAGTTATCTTTGCAATGCAAAAGTGTAAAGTGAAAGAGCCATATATAATAATGTATAAGTTCAGAGGATATTTTGTCGGACAATCGGCAGGAATGCAGTTCCTTGCACTGTTTTTGTTTATTTTAAGCGGAAATTTCCTTTCGTCTATGTTAGGATTAGCATTGTCTACCGCTATTTTCGGGGAACAAATCGGCATGGAGCAGTATCCGGATATGCTCAGGTTGCTCCAATTTATCTCGGCAATAGGGACATTCTTGCTTCCAGCATGGCTGATAGCATGGTTGTTTAGTTCGCAACCAAAGGAGTATTTGCAGGTGCGACGTGTGACTGATTGGAAACTGATAGTCTATGTCTTCGCAGGTATGCTGTTTATCAATCCGCTTATTAATCTGACAGTTTACTGGAATGAGAGCCTTATCCTGCCGGAATGGGCGGCACCTATCGAGAGCTGGATGCGCCGGCAAGAGGACACGATGCAGCACTTTACGGAG
Source organism: uncultured Parabacteroides sp. (assembly GCA_964580505.1). Lineage (GTDB taxonomy): Bacteria > Bacteroidota > Bacteroidia > Bacteroidales > Tannerellaceae > Parabacteroides. The sequence continues at coordinate 26,870 of CAZOKT010000003.1, forward strand.
CTATTGATTCATGGCGGAGGATCTTGTCCGTTATTAGCCAATCTGATTATAGTTGCCCTCACGGCTGCCGTTACGGAGGAATTCTTGTTTCGAGGTGCATTGTTGCGTATAGTAAGACAGAGTACACGCAATGAACATGTAGCGATTTGGATTGTGGCGATTCTATTCAGTGCCTTTCATTTACAGTTCTATGGCTTTATCCCGCGGATGCTTTTGGGAGCTTACTTCGGATATCTGCTGGTTTGGAGCCGGAGTATCTGGTTGCCCATCTGTGCACACTTCTTTAATAATGCATGGAGTGTCATTGTCATGTCGAACAGTAAACTGGCGGAAAACGAATTGCTTGGAGGAAAAATAACCGAAGCCACCGCCAGTGAGCTGATTCTTCCGGCTATTGTGGGGTCCATTGTTTTTATCCTCATAACTTGGCGTATCAAGAAAAGATGACTTTCATAAGTCTTTCTTTCTTAATACAAAGTCTTTGCCCAGATACTTTTCGCGAACCGTCTCGTTTTCAGCCAGCTGTTCCGCCGTTCCTTGAAACAGGACTTTGCCTTCGAACAAAAGATATGCCCGGTCGCAGATACTTAATGTTTCATAAACATTATGGTCAGTAATCAAGATACCAATATTTTTATGACGCAAGCGAGCAACTATCGTTTGTATATCTTGTACTGCAATAGGATCTACGCCTGCAAAAGGCTCATCCAGCATGATGAATTTCGGATCGATTGCCAAACAGCGAGCGATCTCTGCGCGGCGCCGTTCACCTCCTGATAATCTGTCTCCCAGATTCTTGCGAACCTTTTGCAAACCAAACTCGGCAATCAGGCTCTCTAACTTTTCTTTTTGGTATTCCGGCGTCGTATCTGTCATCTCCAATACGGAGCGGATATTATCTTCTACCGTCATCTTCCGAAAAATAGATGCCTCTTGCGCCAAATAACCTATACCGCATCGAGCGCGTTGATAAACAGGAAACTTGGTAATCTCCATATCGTTCAGGAATATCTTGCCTTCATTGGGAGTAACCAGCCCGACGGTCATATAGAATGTCGTTGTCTTGCCTGCTCCATTTGGACCTAACAAACCAACTATCTCGCCCTGTTTTACGTTGATAGACACTTGATTTACTACGGTTCTTGCCCTATATTTCTTCACTAAGTCTTCTGTCCGAAGAATCATTTGTTGCTCATCTGCCATATAGCTTATCTTGTTCTTGATTAATGTTTTTCTCCTGCTTTTTTCGACAAAGAAACAGAAATATTTTTAAAATAGAAAGCCGAAGTACGGGATATTTGCGTTACCTTTGTCCGTTCAATTAAGAAAACAGGTAAAATGATACTTAAAACATTGCATCAAGTAGGTGAGTATATGTTGTTCATGAAGAAATGTATTACGATTCCTGACCGTTGGAGCATGTTCTTCAAACAACTAATCAAAGAGATATATAAATTGGGGTTGGATTCGCTATGGATTGTAGTTATCATTTCTGTGTTTATAGGAACGGTAATTGCCATTCAGATTTCGCTAAACATCAGCTCTCCTTTAATACCCAAATTCACCATAGGTTATACTACACGTGAAATTATCTTGCTGGAGTTCTCCTCTTCTATCATGGCATTGATTCTTGCCGGCAAGGTAGGAAGTAATATTGCTTCCGAGATAGGTACTATGCGTGTGACTGAACAGATTGACGCAATGGAGATTATGGGTGTCAATTCTGCTAACTTCTTGGTTCTTCCGAAGATGACAGGAATGATGATTTTTATTCCAGTGTTGGTTATCTTCAGTATGTTTACCGGAATTTTAGGCGGTATTGCAGCCAGCTATTCGTCGGGAACAAACATGACTCCGGCATCGTTTGAATATGGATTACAGTTCTATTTCAATCAGTTCTATATCTGGTATTCGATTATTAAATCCGTAGTCTATGCTTTTATTATCTCTTCGATAGCAGCTTATTTCGGATACAATGTTCGGGGCGGTGCGCTGGAAGTAGGTAAGGCAAGCACGAGTTCAGTGGTAATGAGTAGTATTATGATTCTGCTTGCCGATTTGATATTAACAAGTATAATGTTGACGTGATCGTTATGTTATGATTGAAGTTAAAAACATAATTAAATCTTTCGAAGGACGTACGGTATTGAAGAATATCAGTGCGCGGTTCGAAAATGGAAAGACCAATCTGATTATCGGACGAAGCGGCTCAGGTAAGACGGTTATGATTAAAAACATCATTGGATTGATGCGTCCGGATAGCGGACAGATTCTTTATGATGGCAGAGACCTTACTTCGATGAATAAAACGGAACTGAAGGCTTTGCGGAAAGAAATGGGGATGTTGTTTCAGGGTTCTGCCTTGTTTGATAGCATGACCGTACTGGAAAATGTTATGTTTCCTTTGGATATGTTCTCGAACGATTCCTATAAAGATAGACGTAAACGTGCGGAATTCTGTTTAGACCGTGTCAATCTTTCAGATGCAGAACACCTTTATCCTTCGGAAATAAGTGGCGGTATGATGAAGCGTGCAGCTATTGCCCGTGCGATAGCTTTGAGGCCGCAATATCTGTTTTGTGATGAACCGAACTCAGGCTTGGATCCGAAGACTTCTTTAGTGATAGACGATTTGATTCATGATATTACGGTCGAATTCAATATGACAACAGTTATCAATACGCATGATATGAATTCCGTGATGAATATCGGAGATAACATCATCTTTATCAAGGAAGGTGTAAAAGAATGGGAGGGTAACAAGGAGCAAGTCATCACGTCGGACAACAAGGCACTGAACGACTTCATCTTTGCATCAGACCTTTTCCGTAAGGTGAAGGAAGTAGAAGAAGAAGAATTGAAAGAGGGACATAAACTCTGATTACAGATTACAACAAAGGAGAGAATAATCTCATAAAAGATTCGGAGAAACGTTTTCTCAAAGGTCGTTTCAACCAAAGGTGAGGCATGATGCGTTGGCTATGTTTGCCATCACGCATGAATATCTTTTTCATTTGGATGGCAAATTCCCGTTGGTAAACGAATGCATTAATCTCGAAGTTATGCTCCAAACTACGGAAGTCCATGTTGGCAGAGCCTATGCATGTAATATAATCGTCGCTCAACAGAAGTTTGGAATGTAGGAAACCGTTTTGATAGAAATAGATTTTCACACCGGCGCGAATCATTTCGGCCAAGAAAGAACGTGATGCCAGATTAGCCATCTTGGTATCGGAATGTTCCGGAATCATAATCCGCACATCAATACCTCCGCGAGCCGCTACTTGAAGTGCCTGATTCAGTCCTTCGGTCGGAAGAAAGTATGGCGTTTGAATGTAAACGTACTTCTTGGCGTTGGTAATGATGTATATTTCAGCTTGCGTCAGTGTACGCCACGGACTGACTGGTCCACTGGTTAATATTTGCATCAACATATTGCTGGAGAGGGATATCTTAGGGTAGTAAGTCTTGTCGGTTAATACTTTTTTACTCACAACATACCAATCCAGAAGGAACGCAGTTTGCAATGCATGGACGGCTTTCCCCATAATGCGGAAATGCAAATCTTTCCATGTTCCCCAACTTACTCCTTTTATATACCGGTCTGCCACGTTCATTCCACCCATATAACCTACCTTTCCGTCAATGACTACCACCTTCCGGTGATTTCGGTAATTTACTTTACTCGTGAATACCGGAAACACTACACGTAGGAAAGGATAGATTTCTATGCCATTATGTTTCATCTCGCGAAAGAATTTATCTTTGACGTTCCAGCATCCTACGTCGTCGTATATCACACGAACTTCGATTCCTTCATTTGATTTACGAATGAGCAATTGTTCTAATTGCCGACCGATATCATCATCGCAGAATATATAGTATTGGATATGGATATGATGCTTCGCGTGGCGGATATCGTCGAACAACTCTTTGAATTTTTCTTCTCCGCTGGTATAAATGCGAATATCATCGGCATAGAGAAGCGGTACAGTCTTGTTTCGGTTCAAAAGTGTCACTAATTCTTTGCATCGTTCCGGAGCTATGGCTCGATGGTCATCTATATGTTCCAGTTTAGGACTGTTGATAATACGTTTGTAAGTCTTTCGGGATATGATTCGCTTCCTGCGATTGTTTTGTCCGAAGAAGAAATAGAAGATAAGTCCTACACCCGGTACCAGCAATAAGACGATTACCCACGCTATTGTCTTCAAGGGATTGCGATTCTCTGCAATGATTACGATAATCAAGCCAATAATCGTAACGCAGTATAGCAAGATAAAAAGGCTGCCAAATAATATTCCTAATATTGTCGACATCGCGTGCAAATTTTTCCAAAGGTAGGCATCGCAAAGGAAAAATCAAAAGGAAAGTGAAAGAAACGCAGGGCAAACGCATCTAATTCTGCGTAAAAGTTCAAGTTCACTATTTTTTGAAGAAAAAAAACGACGAATAGTCCCTTTCCCTTCTTTTCTGATTTCTCTGAGAGATAGGATATAGCAATAAAAGCATTATTATATGGCGGATGATTTTTACAAGGAATTTGCCAAAGTACAGGATGAAGACAAGCGCCATAAACATCGGGCAAAGTTAGTCCAGAAGTAACTGTCCCCGAGCTGTTTGGGCAAGCCGGATGCTTCCGGAACTACATCACCGCATCCGAAGAGAAACAAGCCTAAAATTTCAGCGTGCGTGAAGTTAGAACTTCAAAGTCCATGAAATTAGAAGTTCAAAGTCCATGAAGTTAGAACTTCAGAGTCCACGAAGTTAGAAGTTCAAAGTCCATGAAGTTAGAACTTCA
>CAZOKT010000004.1:0-23470 GCA_964580505.1 uncultured Parabacteroides sp.
CCACGACAGAGAAGCTGGGTTTCACCGGCAGGCAGGAAGGAATTGCCGCATACGCCACGGTTTTAATCACGAAATCCGTATAAAATCCGTATCTTTGTTCGGACAACTATCTAATCATTGAAATATGGCTAAATATAATCGCATTTTATTGAAGCTGAGCGGTGAGTCGCTCATGGGCGGAAAACAATATGGCATCGACGAGGTTCGCTTGGGCGAATATGCGATGCAAATCAAGGAAATCGTAGAGATGGGCGTGCAAGTGGGCATCGTTATCGGGGGCGGAAATATCTTTCGCGGATTGAGCGGAGCGTCGAAAGGCTTCGACCGCGTGAAGGGAGACCAGATGGGGATGCTGGCTACGGTTATCAATAGTCTGGCGTTGAGCTCTGCGCTCGCCTCATTGGGCGTAAAGGCAAAAGTGCTGACGGCTATCCGCATGGAGCCGATAGGCGAGTATTACAACAAGTGGCGCGCCATCGAGTTGCTGGAGTCGGGCTGTGTGGTCATCATGTCTGCAGGAACCGGCAATCCTTTCTTTACGACCGACACGGGTTCCTCCCTGCGCGGCATCGAGATTGAAGCGGACGTGATGCTGAAAGGTACGCGCGTGGACGGCATCTATACGGCAGACCCGGAGAAAGACCCGGCGGCAACGAAGTTTGACGACATAACCTATGATGAGATTTATACGCGCGGATTGAAAGTGATGGACTTGACCGCCACGACGATGTGCAAGGAAAACAATCTCCCCATCGTAGTGTTCAATATGGATAAGAAAGGGAATCTGAAACGGGTTATGGAAGGAGAAAACATCGGTACATACGTCCACAATTGAAAAAGGATTCCTATCTTTGCCAAAAATAATAAAACACAACACAATAAGCTATGGTTGATACAAAGAAATTCGTGAAAGAGGCAGAAGAGAAAATGGAAGCTGCCATTATGTATTTAGATGAACAGCTGGCACGCATCCGTGCAGGAAAGGCGAATCCGAAGATATTGGACGGAATCCGTGTACCTTACTACGGAAGTATGGCTCCACTGAGCAATGTGGCATCCATCAGCACGCCGGATGCAAAAACCATCGTTATCACCCCGTGGGAAAAGAACCTGATTAAGGAAATAGAGAAGGCAATTTTGAATTCGGAGGTAGGCATAACGCCGGAGAACAATGGTGAGATAGTCCGTTTAGGCATCCCGCCTTTGACGGAAGAACGCCGCCGCACGTTGGCAAAGCAATCCAAGCAAGAGGCAGAAACGGCAAAAATCAGTGTCCGCAACGCACGCCGCGATGCCATTGAAGCCCTGAAGAAGAGCGTCAAGAATGATGGCGTTCCGGAGGATATGGGAAAAGATGCCGAAGCAGAAGTACAGAAAGTACATGATAAATTCATCAAGAAGATAGACGAACTGTATGCTGCTAAGGAAAAAGAAATCATGACCGTATAATTAAATTGACAATTGATAATGGACAATTGATAATTCATCCGGATGGCAATTGTCCATTGTCAATTATCCATTGTCCATTCGTATGAGGGGTTTAGTAATCAAGAATACAGGCAGTTGGTACACGGTTTATACAGACGACGGGAGATATGTGGATAGCAAGATAAAAGGCAACTTCCGGTTAAAAGGTATTCGGACAACCAACCCTGTGGCAGTGGGAGACCACGTAGAAATAGAAGAGAATCGGGAAGGCACCGCATTTATTACCGAGATAGAGGAGCGCAAGAATTATATCATCCGCCGTGCATCGAATCTTTCCAAGCAGGCGCATATCATTGCAGCCAACGTTGACCAAGCCATGCTTATTGCCACCGTGAATTATCCGATTACGACAACCATATTTATAGACCGTTTCCTGGCAACCGCTGAAGCCTATCAGGTCCCGGTGAAATTGGTATTCAATAAAACCGACCGATATACCAAAGAAGAATGGGAATATATGCAGGGATTAATCCGCCTGTACACCACGATTGGCTATGAATGCTCTACGCTATGTGCGATTCGGGAAGGCGGATTGGAGGAACTGAAAGCAGAACTGAAAGGTAAAATAACGGTATTGTCCGGTCATTCCGGCGTAGGAAAATCGACGATTATCAACCGATTGGTTCCGGATGCGCATCTTCGTATCGGGCATATTTCCGAATATCATAAGAAAGGGATGCATACAACCACCTTTTCCGAGATGATAGCGTTGCCCGAAGGTGGGTATCTAATCGATACGCCGGGCATCAAAGGGTTCGGAACCATAGATATGGAAGAGGCGGAAATATCGCATTACTTCCCGGAAATCTTCAGAACGGCTGCAAAATGCCGCTTCGGCAACTGCACACATCGCCACGAACCGGATTGCGCCGTGTTGAAAGCCGTAAAGGAGCATTACATCAGCGAATCGCGTTATAAAAGTTATCTGAGCATTCTGGCCGATAAAGAAGAAAGCAAGTACAGAGAAGAGTATTAAAAATAAAATACGTAATTTTGCCCATTCAAAGCAGAAAAAGATGAGCGTACAAATAAAAGAAGTAACTACCCGCAAAGAACTGAAGCAGTTCGTCAAGTTCGGTATCGATTTGTATAAAGGGAATCCTTACTATGTACCGAGCCTGATAGAAGAAGAGACGATGACATTGGATAAAGAGAAAAACCCGGCGTTTGAGGTATGTGACGTCATCTTGTTATTGGCTTATCGGGAGAAGAAAATAGTGGGGCGCATCGCCGGAATCATCAATCGCGGGAGCAATGCCGCATGGGAAGAGAAACGCGCCCGCTTCGGGTTTGTGGATTTTATTGACGATGCGGAAGTGGTGGATGCATTGTTTGAGGCAGTTATCCGCTGGGCAAAAGAAAAGGGGATGACAGAGTTGCACGGTCCTTTGGGATTCACCGATATGGATCACGAAGGAATGCTGATTGAAGGCTTCGACCAATTAGGAACAATGGCTACGATCTATAATTATCCCTATTATCCGAAACACATGGAACGTATGGGATTCGAGAAAGACCAAGACTGGTATGAGTTCAAGATATTTGTTCCGCGCGAGGGTATCCCCGAGAAGCATCAGCGTATCGGCGAGATTGTACGTAAAAAGTATGGCTTGTCTATCCGCAAATTCAAGAATGCAAAAGAGATTATGCCGTATGCACACAAAATATTCCGCACACTGAATGCCGCATACGAACCGCTTTATGGATTCTCGCCTCTGACAGAAAAGCAGATAGAATATTATATTTCGATGTACATCCCGATGTTGCGTTACGATTTGCTTACAGTCATTACACGCGATGCAGACGATGAAGTGGTTGGTTTCGGGATTTCGCTTCCAAGCCTCTCAAAGGCGATGCAGAAGGCACACGGTCATCTGTTCCCGTTCGGATGGGTTCATCTCCTGAAAGCACTAAAGACGAAACCCAAGGTGATTGACTTATATCTGACCGGCGTCTTGCCCGAATACCAGAGCAAAGGGGTGAATGCCCTGTTGTTTAATGACTTGATTCCTGTCTATAATCGCTTAGGTGTAGTTTATGCCGAGAGCAATCCGGAGTTGGAAACCAATAACGCCGTCCAGGCGCAATGGAGCTATTTCAGGAAAGAACATCATAAGACCAGACGGGCGTTTATTAAGAAAATTGACAAGTTAAATTCGGGGAACAGAAAATGAACAACGAAAAGGAAAACAAGAAAAGCGAAGCAGAAGGATTGTCAATTTTCAATTCTCAATACTCAATTGGGCAGGATAAAGTTTCATATAGCGATGAGGATATCAAGACGCTGGACTGGATGGAGCATATTCGTCGGCGTCCGGGAATGTATATCGGGAAATTAGGCGACGGAAGCTCGGCAGATGATGGAATTTACGTCCTTCTGAAAGAGGTGTTGGATAATTCCATTGACGAATATATGATGGGCTATGGAAAGACCATCGAGGTCATGGTGGAGGAAGGAACCGTCTCCGTACGCGATTATGGTCGGGGTATTCCGTTGGGTAAGGTGGTCGATGTATCCAGCAAGATGAACACCGGAGCGAAATACGATAGCAAGGCTTTCAAGAAATCGGTGGGACTGAATGGCGTCGGCATCAAAGCCGTCAATGCTCTGAGCAGTTATTTCCTTATCACCAGCTACCGGGATGGAGAATGTAAGCGTGTGGAATACAGCAAAGCGATTGTCACGGAAGAATCTGCTGTCCAACCTACGGAAGAATCGAACGGCACGTCCGTTTTCTTTATACCCGATAAAGAGATTTTCAAGAATTACGAATACAAGGATGAGTTCATCGAGCAATTGCTGAAGAATTACGTTTTCTTGAATTCCGGACTCACTATCCTGTACAACGGAAAGAAGTTTTATTCGCGGCATGGCTTGGTCGATTTGCTGAACGAGAATATGACCACCGAACCGCTTTATCCGATTATACATCTGACAGGCAATGACATAGAAGTAGTTATCACGCATAGCAATCAATATGGCGAGGAGTATTATTCGTTCGTAAACGGGCAACACACCACGCAAGGCGGAACGCATCTCTCTGCATTCAAAGAATCCATCGGACGTGTCATCAAGGAATATTACAACAAGAGCTTCGAGTATTCGGATATTCGTGCGGGCATCGTGGCGGCGATTAGCATCAAAGTGGAAGAGCCGGTATTTGAAAGTCAGACAAAGACAAAGTTAGGTTCTAAAGATATGGGACCGGAGGGACCCACTGTCTCCAAGTTCATCGGAGATTTCCTCAAGAAGGAATTGGATAACTTTCTGCATAAAGATGCGGAAATCTCGGATATTTTGTTCAAGAAGATACAGGACTCCGAAAAGGAACGCAAGGCTATTGCCGGCGTCACGAAGTTGGCTCGCGAGCGGGCTAAGAAGGCAAACCTGCACAACAAAAAGCTACGTGACTGCCGCGTCCACTTCAATGATACCAAAGGAGACAAGACCGAAGAAACCAGTATCTTCATCACGGAGGGCGACTCGGCAAGCGGTTCCATTACGAAAAGCCGCGATCCGAATTATCAGGCCGTATTCAGTTTGCGCGGAAAGCCGCTGAACAGTTATGGCTTGACAAAGAAAATTGTCTATGAGAACGAGGAGTTTAATCTCTTGCAGGCGGCTTTAAATATTGAAGATGGGCTGGACGGTTTGCGTTATAACAAGGTCATTATTGCTACGGATGCCGATGTCGACGGGATGCATATCCGCCTTTTGCTCATCACCTTCTTTCTTCAGTTCTTCCCCGACCTGATAAAACAGAAACATGTTTACATCCTCCAGACTCCGCTCTTCCGGGTGCGTAATCGGCAGAAAACGCTCTATTGTTATAGCGAAGAGGAGAAGCAGGCGGCAATCAAGGAATTGGGGAAGAATCCGGAAATCACCCGTTTCAAAGGATTAGGCGAGATTTCGCCCGATGAGTTCCGTCATTTTATAGGCAAGGATATTCGCCTCGACCTTGTCTCGATGAAGAAAGAAGACTTAGTAAAAGAGATGCTTGAGTTTTATATGGGTAAAAATACGATGGAAAGGCAGAACTTTATTATCAATAATTTAGTAATTGAGGAGGATTTGGTAGATTGATACCCCTTTACAAATCAGGGAGGATATTTCTATCGAAAGATTGTTTATGTACAATATGGAAGATATACAACAACGACCAATAAAGGAAAAGGTGGCGCTCTTTCCCGGCTCATTCGACCCGTTTACTATCGGACATGCGTCACTGGTAGCACGTGCATTGACATTGGCAGATAAAATAGTCATAGCCATTGGCATCAATCAACATAAGTCGAAGCAGACATATTTCACGCTTGAACAGCGTATCGCTGCCATTCGCTCTTTATATCAGGACGAACCGCGCGTCGAAGTCTGTTCTTATACGACATTGACCGCCGATTTGGCACAGAAGATTGGAGCAAGTTTTATTATACGTGGGATTCGTTCCGCGATAGATTTTGAGTACGAAAAGGTTATCGCTGACGTGAACCGTTCTATTTCCGGAATAGAAACATTGTTCTTACTCACCGAACCGGAATATGCGCATGTCTGTTCCTGTGTGGTAAGAGAATTGCTTAGTTACCAGAAAGATGTATCTATGTTTCTCCCAAAAGGCATGAATTTAAAGTTGGAAGCAAAAGACGTTGAAGTCAAAGTATAATTTAGAAGACACCATGAAACGTATTGTATTATTAGGATTTTTCTTGACGGGAATTGCCTGTGCTATGGTACATGCCCAGAAAACAGATATGAATGCGCGTAAACTCCAGATAGCTTTGTATGCGGTGAATGAATTTTATGTGGATTCGACAGATGAAAGTAAGTTGGTGGAAGATGCCATTATGGGTATGTTGGAGAAACTTGACCCGCATTCTACCTATACCGATCCCGAGGAGACGAAAGAAATGACAGAACCTTTGGAAGGAAACTTTGACGGTATCGGTATCCAATTCAATATGTTGACGGATACGGTCTATGTGATTCAGGTGATTCCGGGCGGACCTTCAGAGAAAGTCGGACTGATGGCCGGCGATCGTATTGTGCAGGTAAACGATACCATCGTTGCGGGAGTGAAAATGAAGACTTCCGATATTATAAAACGGCTGCGCGGTCCGAAAGGCACGGAAGTGAGTGTCAAGGTGAAACGTGTTGACGAACCGAAATTGCTGGAGTTTACCATTACACGTGGAAAGATACCGGTATATAGCATTGATGCGGCTTATATGGCCGACGAGCATACGGGGTATATCAAATTGAGCCGTTTTGCTGCCTCTTCGGCCGACGAGTTCCGTACATCTTTACGCAAGTTACAGAAGCAAGGGATGAAAGACCTTATTCTCGATTTGCAAGGAAATGGCGGAGGTTATCTGAATATCGCAGTCGATTTGGCAGACGAATTTCTTGCAAAAGGGAAACGGATAGTTTATACACAAGGTAACAAACAAAAGCGGCAAGATGCGGTATCTACCTCTTCGGGCGACTTTGAAGAGGGTAAATTAGTCATCCTCGTAGATGAGTCTTCAGCAAGTGCGAGTGAGATTCTTTCCGGAGCGGTGCAGGATTGGGACCGGGGCGTGATTGTGGGTAGGCGTACTTTCGGCAAAGGATTGGTACAGCGTCCGTTGCCATTGCCTGATGGTTCGATGATTCGCCTTACCGTTGCACGTTATTATACCCCCACGGGTCGGTGCATCCAAAAGCCCTATGAGAAAGGAAAAGGCGAGGATTATGCACACGACCTGATAGACCGTTACAATCGGGGAGAGCTGATGAGTGCGGATAGCATTCACTTCCCTGATTCGCTAAAGTATAACACGCTGATCAATCAGCGCATTGTGTATGGAGGCGGGGGTATTATGCCGGATGTGTTCATCCCGATTGATACGATGCGCTATTCGGATTATCACCGCGATTTGGTATCGAGAGGCTTGTTGAATAGGGTAGCTATGGATTATTTAGACCAACATCGGGAGGAACTGTCCCATAAATATAAGGAGTCGCAGGCATATAAGGAAGAGTTTGAAGTAACGGACGAGATGATGGCGCACCTGCTTCAACTGGCCGACGAGAAGGATATTCCTTTCAAGGAAGAGGAGTATAACCATTCTTTGCCGTTGATTAAGTTGCAAATCAAGGCACTCATAGCTCGCGACCTCTTTGACATGGCGGAATACTACTATATCATTAACGACGTAAGCGACAGTTATACAGAGGCGTTGAATATTATTAACGACGAAGAACGCTATAACCGTATCCTGAATTACTGAGTGGGTTCTTATTTTTAGGTGTTTATTCTCATATTAAATTGGATAGTGTATTGGACTCTGTTTCTGACATTCATTAAGATAGGGACGTTCACCATCGGCGGAGGCTATGCGATGCTGCCTTTAATTGAACGCGAAGTGGTGGATAAAGGCTGGCTCCGCAAAGAGGACTTTATAGACATCTTCTCCGTTGCGCAATCGCTTCCGGGTATCTTTGCGGTGAATATCTCTATATTTGTTGGTTATAAACTACGGAAAAGTATGGGAGCAATTTGCTGTGCGTTAGGTACGATTCTGCCCTCATTCCTTATCATCCTTCTTATCGCGCTTTTCTTTACCCACGCACGTGATAACGTTTGGGTCGAGAAGGCATTCAAAGGATTGCGTCCGGCAGTGGTGGCGCTGATTGTGGTTCCTTGCCTGACGACGGCACGTGCGATTAAACTCTCGCGAATCCAACTGTTATTGCCTGTTGCGGCTGCGTTGTTGATTTGGCTTGGAGGTATCTCTCCGGCGTGGATTATCCTGGCTGCTATCGCAGGCGGTATTATTTATGGATTGAAAATAAAGAAGATGTAGCGTATGATTTGGTTACAGTTATTCTATGTATATATAAAGATTGGCATCTTAGGGTTCGGCGGAGGCTATGCGATGCTCTCGCTGATTCAGGCAGATGTAGTAGATAAATATGGCTGGATTACCCTGCAAGAGTTTACCGATATTGTAGCTATCTCGCAGATGACGCCCGGTCCTATCGGCATTAACAGTGCGACTTACATCGGTTATACGGCAATTCATAATGCGGGCTATTCACCTACTATGGCCATATTGGGTTCCTGCCTTACCACCTTTGCCGTCTGCCTGCCATCTTTCTTGCTTGTATTGCTGATTTCATACAGCTACGCCAAGTTTCGGAATAATAAGTATGTAGCTGCTGCATTCCTCGGTTTACGTCCTGTAACGGTTGGATTGATAGCGGCTGCTGCACTTTTATTGATGAATCATGAGAACTTCATTGACTATAAAAGTTTTCTGATTTTCGGTGCGGCATTTCTATTGACTTGGAAATTCAAGGTACATCCCATCTTGATGATATTGCTTGCCGGAATAGCGGGTTTGTTGGTTTATTGAAAGTTTGATAAACTTACGGAAAATCCATCTTCGGCGAAATAAACCAGTAGGGCAATCCTATCAAAATATAGCAGCGAATAAGTTAATTCCGATTTGTGCGATAATTTTGATGCGGTTGCCCTACCTAAGAAGGGATATGTAAAAATATGTGTTAATAGCCGTCGTTCTGATCTAACTGCGGGTTCTTATCGATAGACGTTTGTGGAATCGGCAAATAACGGTGGTATGAATAAAATCTGCGATTCTCAATCAGTTTGTCAGAAGAAGAAGCATTAACATCAATCGTTGCACGCAATTCGGGGTCAACGCTTGTGTCCATATTAACTGTTCCGACCCGGCGTTCCAGCGTTCCGTTTAGAACAGTTTCTGCAATCATGTTGCCACTTGTATCCTTCCAGCGCACAATATCGGCACGACGCAAGCCCTCACCAGCCAACTCGACAGCACGTTCGCGACGAATTAATTCCCGCAATGTGGCTTGTGTACCGTACTTCGTTTGGTCTACTTCAGGCATTCCCACACGAGTACGGATTTGATTTAGCTTGTTATATACTTCCGCCGACGGACCATTCAACTCATTCTCGGCTTCCGCCCAGCTTAACAATACTTCGGCGTAACGGAAAACGATAGGAGATGCGCTCGTATTCCATATATTCGAATATTGTGTGATAGGTGCCAAATATTTATTCCAAGTCAAACCGGTTTTAGAAGCATTATCCGCACTGGTCATATAGTTTGCATTGGAAGAGCCGTCTATTTGCTGGTCTAACGTATTGAATACGGCAGTAACACCATTTGCATTAACATAATCGGCTCCGGGATAGCAAACAGACATGGCTAAACGCGGATCCCGATTAGCAAACGGATGTGTTTCGTCATATCCGGAACCTGCTTCATCGATGGTCAATCCGTTTTCCATCTCATATACATCAATCAAATCGTAGGTGGGCACGATGGATGACCATCCTCCATCCCCGTTGTTATACATCTGTCCTATTACGCTTAATCCTCGGGTGTTTTCTATATATTGCACGGCAAGGATAATCTCTGAAGATGTTTGTCCTGAGAGCGTGAAGAGGTTGGAATAATCCGCATCCAAGCTGTATTGCCCCAAGTCGATGATTTGTTGTGCACGATCCTTAGCGGTCGCCCAATCTTCATAATAGAGCGCTTCACGCATTCGGAGAGCTAAAGCCGCTCCTTGAGCTACACGTCCTCTTTCTGAAGGCGTTTCGTTCAACATCGAAGTGATTTCGTCCAGTTCCTGTTCAACGAACGCACGGACTTCATCTTCCGTATTGCGTGGAACTTGTGCTTCTTGTGCAGTCTCATAATTGTCAATAATGGGCACACCTCCATACCACCAGTTCATCTTAAAGTAATTATACGCACGCAAGAAACGGACTTGAGCGATTAAGTCGTTTTTAGTAGCTTCGCTTGTGAACTCTATGTCATCTATATTTTCCATGAATGTATTACAACGACGAATCGTAGTAAAGTCATATAACGTAGTACCCGGGCTTGCAGCAGTCAATGTTCCGTCTCCCCATGGGCGATAACCTTCCCAAGAGAAATTATTGTAACCAAAATCGGAACCGCAGTCGAAATACACTATCTGATCTCCCGATTCCCAACCATCGTAGCAACCAATGGCAAATTTTTCCGCATCATCTTCAGATTGCCATGTAGTAGATGGAGATAGCGCATCTTTGGGAGAAACATCCAGAAAGTCCGAACAAGCCGTACCCAATAAGGCCGCCATCCCAAGCAATATATAATTTTTAAAATGCTTCATAGCTTTATCGATTAATAAGAGTTATGTTATTAGAATGATACATTAATACCAAAAGAATGCGTACGTAATAACGGATAAGAAGACAAACGTTCGCTCGTAGCTTCCGGGTCAATATTGATCTTCATGCCGTCAATCGTAAATAAGTTTTCTACTGAATAGTAAACGCGCGCATTGCTTAATCCTATAGAGCTTAATATATTTTTCGGAATCGTATAGCCGAATTGCAAATTCTTCAAACGCACATAGCTGGTATTTTGCAACCAGAATGTTGACGCTGCATTTCTATAACAACTGGGTGAGTTCGTATCGGTAAAAATACGAGGCATAGATGCATCTGTATTTTCGGGAGTCCAAGCATCTTTCCAAATGCTTGCGGGATGTCCGGCATCACCGGTGAACGCTCCGTAAACCTCAAAAGCATCAAACAAGCGAGATACTTTTGCTGCGCCATTGAACATCAACGAAAGGTCAAAATTCTTCCATCCGGTGTTCAGATTTAATCCGAATGTGTAAACCGGTTCGGTTGAATTGCATACGACACGGTCGTTGGCATCCAATGTTCCATCTCCATTAACATCTGCATAGCGAATATCTCCTGCTTGGAAATCACCACCACCAAACGGATTTCCATATTGCGCCTGATAAGCTGCCGCTTCTTCGTCTGACTGGAAAAAGCCGTCTGCGACATAGAGGTAATATGAATTAATTGCATATCCTACTACGTTCCTTTGGTTATAGCTTCCTACATCCATATAATCGACACCACCCAAATCCAGAATCTTGTTATGATTGTAGGTGAAATTAGCCGATGCTCCGAATGTCCAGTCTCCCCATTTGTCATTGTAAGTCAAATTAAGTTCAATACCGCTATTACGCATAGATCCGACGTTATCATAATAAGCGCCTAAGGCAAATTCATCCGGAACGGAAACCTCCATGATAATATCTGTGGTCTTGCGGTTATAGTAATCAATTGAACCGGAGAACTTGTTGTTCCAAAAAGCAAAGTCGAGGCCAAATCCCCACGTGGAAGCTTTTTCCCACGAAATGCTTTCAAGTCGATAATCCGATTGATAATAACCTGAGTTTAGAGCTCCGTTAAAAACATACGTAGCATCTAACGCATAAGTGTTGATTGCCGGATAATAATCAGACAAGGCATCCTGATTTCCTAACAACCCCCATGAAGCACGGATTTTCAAGTTGCTTAACAAGTCTCTTGTATTTTCCATGAATTCCTCTTCACTAATACGCCAAGCACCTGAGAAGGAGGGGAAATAACCCCATCTGTTCCCCGACAGGAAACGAGAAGAAGCATCCGCACGGATATTACCTTCCAATAAATATTTGCCGGCATAGTCATAATTGACACGTGCAAAGCCCGAAACCATAGCTAATTCGCGCGTATAGCCTTCATTCGTTTGTGTGGCAGCATCCCCGGCATTAAGGTCTGTCAAGTCGTTGTTCGGGAAATTTTGTCGATAAGCCTGCTGATAACGATAGTTATATTTCTCTGTCTGCCAACCGGCTAATGCTTTCAAATTATGTTGCCCGAAGTTTTTCTCATAATTCAATAATACGTCATAATTCGTACGATCCCAATGATAATAACGTTCATCCAAGGAATTAGGGTCTGATGCTTTGTTTTCATTATATTGGATGAATTGCTGGAAATTCCGGTAATTCTGCTGGTTATTCACATAAGAACCGCTCAGTGTCAATACCAATCCGTCGATAATTCTGTAATCCAAAGCCAAATAACCCGTGAAATTGTAATTGTCACGTGTTACTTTCATACCGGAATCCAACCAAGCGATAGGACTACCGTCTGAAATGGTTCCCCATGTTCCATCATCATAACGCGCTACAATCCAAGGTGCAATCAGATTCAACTGGCGGATAATCTGGTCGGAACTTCCGCTATAATAGGCAGAGTTCGCATCATCGTATTCGTTCTTGATAAATGACATATTCAAACGGGCAGTCAGCCTGTCTGAAATTTTCATGTCCAGATTCGTACGGGCATTGAATTGCTCGCGTCCCGCATTTGGTAAAATACCGGTTTGATTCAAATAACCGACCGATGCCATATATTTCGCATTCTCCGAACCTCCATTGATATTGATGTTATGGCGATGCTGTATTCCGGTTTTGTATGCCAAGTCATACCAATCTGTATTGGGATAATTGGGGTCTGTTCCATCTTTAAACTTTTGAAGTTCTTCGTCGGTAAAACGAGCTGATTTCCCTTCTGATATCAATGCCTGATTGTACAATGTCGCATAATCATAAGAGCTTAAACGATCGACCAAGTTCGTTGCATTCTGGAAGCTGACGTAGCCGCTATATGATATGCGGGGCTTACCCGTAGAACCTCGTTTTGTCGTAATCAAAATGACACCATTTGATGCTTTCGAACCATAGATTGCTGCAGATGCGGCATCTTTCAATACCGAGATACTTTCGATATCGCTCGGGTCGATGGCGCTTATCGTCTCTGATTCTACACCGTCAATCAAGATATACGGGTCGGCAGTGTTCAAAGTACCTGTGCCTCGGATACGGATGCTACCATAGTCCATACCTGGCGCACCGTTCGTGCCAGTTACGGTCACACCCGGCATTAATCCTTGCAAACCGCTACTGACGTTCTGGATAGGACGGTCTTGTAATGCTTTGCTATCTACCATCGCTACCGAACCGGAAAGGTTGGCTTTCTTTTGTGTACCATAACCTACAACTACCACTTCACTCAATTGTTCGGAGTCTTCTCTTAGGATAATCGAAAGAGGAGAGCTGTTTGTCACGGTAATGGTTTGCTCGGAAAAACCGACATACGTAATGGATAAAACAGAACCGATTTCACCTTCGAGTGTGAAGCCTCCATCCATGTCTGTGATGGTTCCGTTGGTTGTTCCTTTGATAACGACGTTGGCTCCCACAATAGGCATCCCGGTGTCATCAACCACTTTGCCTGTAATTCGGATGGTCTGTTGTACAGCATTCGTTACGGGCAAATCAGATGCGGGACTCATTTCTGCCCATACAACCGGTGCTGATAAGGGAAAGGCTAATAATGCTGCTGCCCCCACGCGCCATACTGAGCCCCTTGTGTTTTTAAATTTACTCATAATCATCATGTTTTTAAATTAGAACTTGATTGATTTGGGTTTCTTTTTAAGAAATACATAAGGTTAGCAAAATCCATACGTACTCTTTTGTGTTAAGAAATTATGCAAATATACATATATTTATTAAATAGCAAAATGTTCGTCTTAGAAAAAAAGTAATTAAAATCAAGAAAAAATCTGTAATAACGAATGCGATAAGAAACACATAACCTGTCATCGCGGAACCGTAGGAAAAGAAAACAAACGGCAAAGGATGCCTTTATTTGGCTATTTTTCAAACATATAGTAAAAACAAAATAGGGAGAGGCTCTGAATTTGATGCCTGATTTCGATGAAAAATATAGTTATATTTGCTTTCAAAAGCAGTTAGGAAACGAATCAAATAAGACGAGATGCTGTTTGAAGCAAATTTTTTATATTAAATTTGTGCCATATATTAAATAGTCGATATGCATGACATGCACTTGGAATGGGTAATTGAAGTTTAAGAAATAAGGGCACGAGTTATGAAAAAGCAATTCTATCTGTTTTCTGTCCTGCTGGGTGTGGCGTTGTTTGTCTTCTTGCAAACCTATTTCCAGTATTTCTTTTATTATGTGGAGCAAAGCCAGTTGTTCCTCCTTTCGGTCGATTACTGGTGGACGAAGGCGGATGTGATGGGTGGTATTGCCGGATGGATAGCCGAAGCGTTCGTGCAATTTTTTGCCTATCCCTATATGGGGGCACTCTTGACAACCCTTCTTGTATTCCTTACTGCACTGCTGACAGGGAGTTTGTTGGTGCGGATGTCCGGTTCCGGATACATCCGATTCATGGGTTGGCTTCCGGCATTGGCGATACTTTGGGCATCACTGGATTTTAATTACAGTTATGCAGGAAATATAGCCTGCTTGCTTTGTATAGGAGCCGGTCGGATATATGTACAGATAAAACGACAATGGATACGGATGACGTATGGCATTGCGGGTATTCTGTTGCTGACTTGGCTGGCGGGAGCCGCATTTGCTTTATTCATGATACTGATATTCTTTGCAGAAATAACACAAGACGGAAAGCGGAAATGGAGTATGGCATACCCAGTGGTGGGCATCGCGGTAGGCGTGTGGACGTACTTTGCCTGTTTATCTGATACATTCTTTCATGCTTTCTTGCCGATACGTTATTATACGCCGAATCTGAAAGTTCCGTTGGTAGTTTATTTACCGTGGCTTTTCCTTTTGGTATTATGCGTATCTGCTTGCTTGATGAGCAAAATACGCTGGATGTTGAAGGGAAAAGTGGGGACAATAGCATGGCTGGCAGAGAGCTTTATGCTCTGTCTGATAGCTTATTGGGGCGTGAGTAAATATGGTGATTGGAAAACACTCGCCTTCATGAAACTGGACTATTACTCGCGGACGGAGCAATGGAATGAGATTATCCAAGATTGCGACGGACGATTGACGAACTACCTCTATATGTCCCTTTTGGGAAGAGCTTTGGCAGAGGAAGGACGTCTCACGGATGACCTCTTCCGTTATGATATTCGCTCGGAAAAGGGATTAGGGTTGCCTTGGAATCGTACCGAAGCACTTTCCGTCCTCTTGAGCGACCTCTTTTATACCTGCGGAAATACCTCGCTTGCCCAGCGTATGGCATTCGAAGGGGATGTGTCGGCACATGGAAGCCATAACGTGCGGATGATACAACGCCTGGTACAGACGAACCTCATTTATGGCGCTTATCCGGTAGCCGAGAAGTATCTTCGTATGCTCAGCCAGTCTCCCATCTATAACGATTGGGCAGAAAAGCAGAAGCATTACCTTTATAATGATGAAGCGGTAGAGGAAGACAAAGAATTAGGATGGCGTCGTGCCTTGTTGCCCTCTCCACAAGATACTTCACAAGTTATCAATTTTGGAAATGAGTTTGTGAAGGCGCTCATCATACCTATTCGGGCAAATGCCGAGAAGGCGCATACGGCTTTCCAATATCTGGCGGGTTATTATCTCTTGGCACGAGATATGAATAGCTTCGTCTCTTTAATAGATGGATATCGAGAGACGCCAGCTTTGCCCAAACTTCCCATACGTTACCAAGAAGCACTTATTGTTGCATTCGAAAATAATCCGGAGAAATGGAATGAATATGGTGTAGAACCATCTGTGATAGCGCGTTATCAGGAATTTAAACGGCAGGCCATCGCCAATCGAGGAAACCGGGGTGCAGCCAATCTCTTGCGTCGTGCGTATGGAGATACTTATTGGTTTTATGTGATGTATAATTAATTAAAAAGGAAGAAAAAAAAGATGAAATCTATCTATATCTCGATGATAATCTTGATGTTGGCCTACTTGGGTGCTTGCTCCAATCTGAATATAAAGACAGACAAGATAGTCGATGTTTATCCGGAAATTCAACCGGACTATACGGATGTAACAATCCCTCCTAATATAGCTCCGCTCCGGTTTGGCTTGAAGATGGAGGCCGAAGATGCCATTGCTCGTTTCTCTACGGAGAATTATTCTTTCCAAGTACGAATGAAAAAACGGACTTTTCCTATATCGGAAGGAGATTGGAAGAAATTGCTGGCTCAATCCGTCGGGAAGCAGGCAAAAATCGAATTATTCGTGCTTACAAATGGCGAATGGATTGCCTATAAACCTTTCTTCATACAGGTATCGACAGATTCCATCGATGCGTATTTGGCTTATAGGAAGATAGCGCCGGGTTATGAGCTTTGGAATCATTTGGGCATTTACCAGCGGGAATTATCTTCGTTTAAGGAAACTCCTATTTTAGAGAATTACCAGACGGGTGAGAATTGCATGAATTGCCACTCTTTTCATAATTGCAGGGCAGACCGTTTTCTTTTCCATATGCGCCGGAAGTTTGGAGGGACATATCTCGTTCATGGTAAGGAAGTAGAGAAGCTGAATACGAAAACGCCGGAGACCATCTCTGATTTGGTTTATCCATCGTGGCATCCTGCGGGACGTTATGTGGCATTCTCTACCAACATTACCAAGCAATTCTTTTTTCCGAATGACCCGAATCGTATTGAGGTCTACGATATGGAATCGGACGTGGTAGTTTATGATACGGAAAATCATGAGTTAATAACAACTCCGGCTCTCTTCTCGAAGGATGCGTTTGAAACTTTCCCAGCTTTCTCGGCTGATGGTAAAATACTCTATTTCTGTACAGCTGAAGCGCGGCTGATGCCGGATGAATTCCGAAAGGTAAAATATAGTTTGTGTGCTATTTCGTTTGATGCCGAGACACGGACGTTTGGTACGGAAGTAGATACGCTTTTCTCAGCTCTGCGAGAGGACAAAAGCGTATCCTTTCCGCGTGTCTCTCCGGACGGACGATTCCTAATGTACACCCGGTTTGACTATGGAAACTTTTCCATTTGGCATAAGGAGTCGGATTTATACATGATAGATCTGCAAACAGGAATGCATCAGTGTTTGGATGCGTTAAATAGTCCGGATGTGGAAAGTTATCATGCTTGGAGTAGTAACGGGCGATGGGTCGTGTTCAGCAGCCGACGCGAAGATGGATTATATACGCGTCCCTATTTTGTGCATATCTCAGAGACAGGGAAAGCCGCCAAACCATTCCTTCTCCCACAATCTCGTTCAGATTTTTATTTAGATTTAATGCAATCTTATAATATACCTGAGTTTGTAGATGGCAAGGTGAAAGTCCCACCTCGGGCATTGGCAGATAAAGCTCAAACGGATGGAGTAAACATCACGTTCCGGAAATAAAAGGGAGCGGCTTGCTTTGTGTTTGAAGCGAATTACTCTTCTCCTTAGCCTTATAAGGCGAGCAAGATATTCCCCAATTAAATCCAGTTTTGTTGCCTGCCGTTGGAAATATTACTCGCTACTTCCTTTAATAGATATATTCTTTTTCGTACTTTTGCGGCGTAAAATCCAAGTGATGCGAAAAGTTCATTTAATCTCAATTACAGATCCGTTGATGTTCGATTTGGCAACGGCTATTCATGATAAAGGGTATGAAGTTAGTGTGTCTGGCGATAATTTATCGTCGGAGATGCTGTGCTCGTTAGAAGAACAGGGATTTACCTGTTACGGGAATGGTTGGTTTCCGGAGAAATTAACCAAAGATACACAGTATATCGTGCTTGGAAGTCAAGTAACATTAGATAACCCGGAATTGCAATGCGGAAAGGAATTGGGGCTGATGATTGTCTCGGTTCCGGAATTTATTTATCAGTGTACGAGGTCGAAAATACGTGTAGTCGTGGCAGGGAGCCATGGAAGGTGTGCGATTATGTCGCTTATGATTGCGGCATTGCATCGGCAGAAATTGGCGTTCGACTACGCAATGACCAGCTGCGTTGAGCCGTTTACGAATCTGTTGCAATTCAGTTTTGAGTCTCGCATTGCACTGATAGAGGGCGACGAGCATATTACATCAGTATTGGATAATCGCTCCCAGTTGGAATATTATCGGCCGCATATTGCCGTAGTAACGAATATGGTCTGGGATTCTTCGCGAGACCATGCCACGCCTGAGGCTTATATGAAAACGTATCGTTGCTTCTCGACTTCTATTGAACGCGAAGGAAAACTAATATATTACGGAGGTGCCCCCGTCATAAACGAATTGGTGAAAAATATACGGGCGGACATTACGGCAATTCCTTTTGACAAGCATCCGGTAGTAGAGCATGACGGGCAGACTTATTTGCAAACTCATTATGGCGATTATGCAGTGCGTATTCCGGATGCCGATTTCTTAGTGAACGTGAATGCCGCGCGGTTGGCTTGTAGGCAATTGGGTGTGAAGGATGCGGATTTTTATCAAGCAGTTTCAGACTTTACTTTCTCATTGAAATGATTATAGCAAAACAGAAGAGAAAAGAAAATATCTGCGAATACCTGCTGTATATGTGGCAGGTAGAAGATTTGATTCGGGCAAATCATCTGGATATGGATGAAATTCGGAAGAATGTGCTAGCACGTTATCAGCAGCCGTCGGTTGTGATGAAAGAGATAGAACAATGGTATGAGGAGCTTATCGAAATGATGCGTAGTGAGGGTGTTTCCGAAAAAGGACATATTCAACTCAATAAGAATGTTATTATCACACTGACAGATTTGCATCTCCACCTTTTGAAGTCTCCCAAAGAGATGGTTTACGGCGCCATGTATTATAAGACGCTTCCCTATATAGTGCAGCTTCGTGCCAAGTCCGGCGGCGAGGATATTCCGGAAATAGAGACCTGCTTTACGGCTGTATATGGCTTTCTGCTCTTACGGATGCAAGGCAAAGAGGTATCATCCGAAACAATGGAGGCATTGAAGCAAATCAGTGCCTTTTTGGCGATGCTGGCAGATAAGTACCGTGCAGATATGAGTGGCGAGTTGGAATTGGAAAATTGACGGGATATGAGACAACGGGTTTTGGTTACAGGTGCGAACGGGCAGTTGGGACAGTCCTTGCAGCGACTCTCGGCTTTGCATATGGGATTGGATTTTTTATTTACGGATGTGGATACATTGGATATTTGCGACCGTAAAGTATTGCAACGCTTTCTTGCAGACAGACCGGTTGAGTATATTGTGAATTGTGCTGCCTATACCGCTGTCGACCAAGCAGAGGAGGATGAGGAACGATGCCGGATGATAAATTGTACAGCAGTGGCGAATTTGGCAGAGGCAGCGGCGCAGATTCATGCACGGGTGCTTCATGTCTCGACCGATTATGTTTTCGACGGCAAAAACTTTCTTCCCTATAAAGAGACAGATAAGCCTGCACCGATGTCGGTTTATGGGCGCACGAAATTGGCAGGAGAGGAGGCTCTGCTGCATGGTTGTCCGGACGCGGTGATTGTCCGCACCTCGTGGCTCTATTCGGAGTATGGTAAGAATTTTATGAAGACCATGCTGCGTGTCGGGGCAGAGTGTGAGAAAGTACGTGTAGTGTTCGACCAGATTGGGTCGCCAACCTATGCAGGCGACTTGGCGGCGGCGTTACTTACGATTCTGGATGAAGCGAGCCGAGGTATTTTCCATCCGGGTATCTATCATTATTGTAACGAGGGCGTCTGTAGCTGGTACGATTTTGCTACGAAGATTATGCAGTTGGCAAATCTCTCCGCAAAAGTGTTACCTATCGAGACGAAGGAGTATCCTTCTCGCGCGGCGCGTCCGCACTTCAGTGTATTGAATAAAGCAAAAATCAAGGCAACTTATTCGTTGGAGATTCCTCATTGGGAGTCAAGTCTCCGGAAATGTTTGGAGAATCGGAAGAAGGTAGGTTTTTAATCTTCTTCCTCGGGGAATACACGAAAACTTGGGTTGAAAGAATATTTTAAATAGGAAAGAAACAGATTGAAAAGAATATGAGTCAATATTCAGCAGAAATTAAGAAAAGAAGAACATTTGCCATTATTAGCCACCCTGATGCGGGAAAAACAACGCTGACCGAGAAGTTGCTGCTCTTTGGTGGCGCTATTCATGTAGCGGGTGCGGTGAAGTCGAATAAAATCAAGAAAACGGCGATGTCGGATTGGATGGAGATTGAAAAACAGCGTGGCATATCGGTCGCGACTTCTGTCATGGCATTCGATTATGCCGGTCATAAAATCAACATTTTGGATACGCCGGGACACCAAGATTTTGCCGAAGATACTTTCCGGACACTTACAGCAGTTGATAGCGTAATCATTGTGATTGACATAGCAAAGGGGGTTGAAGCACAGACACGAAAATTGATGGAGGTTTGCCGTATGCGGAAAACACCGGTGATTGTGTTCGTCAATAAGCTCGATCGTGACGGAAAAGACCCGTTCGACGTATTGGATGAAATCGAAGAAGAACTTCACATCAAAGTTCGCCCGCTGAGCTGGCCGATAGACATGGGGCAGCGTTTCCGCGGTGTGTACAACATCTATGAGCATAAGTTGAACCTTTATACACCGAGCAAGCAGTACGTAACGG
Organism: uncultured Parabacteroides sp.; assembly: GCA_964580505.1. Classification (GTDB taxonomy): domain Bacteria; phylum Bacteroidota; class Bacteroidia; order Bacteroidales; family Tannerellaceae; genus Parabacteroides. The sequence continues at coordinate 20,772 of CAZOKT010000004.1, forward strand.
AAAACGTGGAGTTCAAAGATATTAACAGTCCCGAATTAGAAAGTTATATCGAGCCTGAGCAGGCAAAGAAACTGCGGGCAGATTTGGAACTGGTGGAAGGTGTATATCCGGAGTTTGACGTGGAAACGTATCTTTCCGGCGATGTGGCTCCAGTCTTTTTCGGTTCGGCGTTGAATAATTTTGGTGTGAAAGAGCTGCTGGATTGTTTTATACAGATTGCACCCTCGCCTCGTCCTGTGCAAGCCATAGAACGCGTCGTGGAACCCGAAGAAGAGGCTTTCACCGGATTTGTATTTAAGATTCATGCAAATATGGACCCTAATCACCGCAGTTGTATTGCCTTCGTAAAGATTTGCTCCGGAAAATTCGAGCGGAATGTAAACTATAAGCACATACGTTTTGGAAAGATGATGCGCTTCAGCAGTCCAACTGCTTTTATGGCACAAAAGAAGGAAGTGGTGGATGAAGCCTACGCTGGAGATATTGTCGGTTTACCGGACACGGGAAATTTCAAGATTGGCGATACGCTGACTGCCGGCGAAGAGCTGCACTTCAAAGGTCTGCCCAGTTTTTCTCCGGAGATGTTCAAATACATTGAGAATGCCGATCCGATGAAATCCAAGCAATTAAACAAGGGAATAGAACAATTGATGGACGAAGGTGTGGCACAGTTGTTTGTCAATCAATTCAACGGAAGGAAGATTATCGGGACAGTCGGACAGCTGCAATTCGAGGTTATCCAGTATCGACTGCTTCACGAATATGGCGCACAGTGCCGCTGGGAACCGCTCAGTCTCTATAAAGCCTGCTGGATAGAAAGCGATAATCCAACCGCATTGGAGAACTTCAAGAAGCGCAAAGCCCAATTCATGGCGCTCGATAAAGAGGGACGTGATGTCTATTTGGCGGATTCAGGCTATGTCTTAATGATGGCGCAACAGGACTTCCCGGATATTAAGTTTCACTTTACGTCTGAATTTTAACGGAATGAAGAATTAAAAATGAAGAAAGAAGAATTGAATAGGAGAGGGTATTGCCGGTCTTCAATTATTTGTTTGCAATTATGGATTGCTTTTCTTTGCCTTGTCAGTTGCCAACAGCCTAAACTGTATTATACATATACCGGGCAATTGCATACGCCTTATCATATCAAATATGAGTATGAAAAGCCTTTGGATAAAGAGATTAAGGCAGAATTAGACCGCTTTTATCATCTGTTTAATGTGTTTGATTCGGCATCGGTTATCTCGCAGTGGAACCGCAATGAATTGACTACTTTGGAGGATTCTACTTTCCGTACACTTTTTCGTACAGCAATGTTGATTTCTGCTTATACGGAGGGTGCTTATGATATTACTTGTGCGCCGCTGATTAATCTCTGGGGGTTTGGATTCAGCCAGAAAGACAGCATCACTCCGGAACATATCGACAGCATCAAGCAGTTTGTGGGGTATAAGAAAGTGCATCTGAAGGGCAATCAGCTGACGAAAGATGACCCGCGTGTCATTATCAATTGCTCTTCGCTTGCCGATGGAACGGTGTGTGATATGATTGCCGATATGTTTGATAAACACGGTATCATGAATTATATGATTGAGTTTGGTGGTGAGATTGTAACGAAAGGGGTGAATCAACGGGGCGAATATTGGAAGTTGGGTATCACTCGTCCTACGGATGACACCAGCGGATTGTCCCAAGAGCTTCAGGCTACCATCCGTCTTTGGCCTGAAGGACAAACGCCCGAAACCGCCAGGAACAACGGACGGCGGGCTATGGCCACTTCCGGCAATTACCGCAATTTCTATGTGAAAGAGGGCAAGAAATATGCACATACCATTGACCCGCGCGAGGGCTGTCCTGTGCAGCGTGATGTGCTGAGTGCAACGATTATAGCTTTTACCGGACAATTGGCCGATGCCTGTGCTACGGCTTGTATGGTGTTAGGCTCGGAAGGTGCAGAGAGATTAAAACAGAAACTGCCTGAAATAGAATACTTCCTAATCTGTAGCGGTGATTCGACGGGTTTTAAATATGTGGAGTCTTCCGGATTCAGGAAATATCTGCTTACTTTAGATTAGCTGATATTTAGCCGTCTTTTAAGAACTGATTTTTTATAATGGGTTTTTAACCTGTCTACCAACAGATCGTTTCATGGTAATGATTCGATCTGTTGGTAACTTTCTGTTTCTCTCTTTCCGCCGAGCTTCGTGGGGTAACTTATTGTCAAAGTAGAAGTGGACTGTCGTTCTTCACCTTACTACGATTATCTTTGTTACGACACTTTCGCCTCCCTTTGTCCCCAGCCATTTCTGATTACTTCCATCTACGGCTATTGCATTTACTTGTACGCCATTTAGCAGGTAATCGGATTCATCCGCTAATACAATCCGGTTAAACCGTAACGATTCGATGTTATTCTGATTCGAACAGATGATAGGGCCGATGTCGGTACCCACCCAGATATTGCTGTCTTTATCTTCAGCAAGACAATAGAACGTATTAGCATCCAGGGTATTGCCTTGACTGTCCATAACGGATGAATAATAAGCGGAAATATCGTCCGATCAGTCGCTTATCGTTCCGTTATCATCAAATACATAAATCCCTGGCTTGGAAGAATGGCGTAGGTTTATGAATTTGTATCGTATCTCCCATTTGTCGAATTGGGCAAATGCAGGCAGTGCGAACCAGCTCAACAG
>CAZOKT010000004.1:23570-28959 GCA_964580505.1 uncultured Parabacteroides sp.
GTATCTCCCATTTGTCGAATTGGGCAAATGCAGGCAGTGCGAACCAGCTCAACAGCAAGCATAGTATATTCGTTACTCTCATATTCCTCAGCTAATTATGGGTTGATGATTTGGTTTAAGAATCTTTCCAACTTCTCTACGGCCTTGGCGCGGTGGCTTATCCGGTTTTTAACATCGTTGCCCAGTTCGGCAAAGGTCTGCGTATAGCCTTCGGGGACGAATATCGGGTCATAGCCAAACCCGCTCGCGCCTCTCTTTTCGGTGGTGAGGCTTCCTTCCACAATCCCGTCGAACAGGTATTCCCGTCCGCCGAGCAGCAAGGCAATCACCGTACGGAAGCGGGCTTTCCGGTTGCTTTTCCCCTCCATCTCGGACAGGAGCTTCTTCATGTTGGCTTCCGAATCGTGCGCTGCGCCGGCATAGCGGGCGGAATAGACGCCGGGTGCATTGTCTAATGCTTCTACCTCCAGTCCGGTATCATCGGCAAAACAGTCCAGCCCGAACCGCTCTTTAATGTAGTGTGCCTTCTGCAAGGCGTTGCCTTCCAGCGTGTCGGCTGTTTCCGGTATGTCGTCATGGCATTGGATTTCTGCCAGACTGACTATCTCGATGGGCAGCGCTGCCGTAATCTTGCGTACCTCGTCTAACTTGTGCTTGTTGTTCGTTGCAAATACGATTTTCATTGTCGTTTGTATGATTAAATAAGGTAATAAAGAGTTCAGTCCGTATGAACTTATAACTTCATACACCCTGAACTTAGAAGTTCACGCACTTTGAACTTCTAACATCATGCACTCTGAACTTCTAACGTCATACACCTTGAACTTCTAACTTCATGTACCTTGAACTTATAAGTTCAGAGTGCGTGAATAAAATATGTTAAAACAAATAATAAACGGGAACGGATAATCATCCGCCCCCGTAAAGATAATGTACAATATGGCGTTTTACTGTAGCTTATGAATAACTTGCATCATCTGTTCGCCCAGTCCGATGGTATAGCCTTGCGACATAAATACCACGCGGTTGAACGTGTCGGCGATGATGAAGATAGGCAACGTATTCGGGTGCTCCAGATTCAGTGCCTTCACCATTTCCTGCTGATTGACGTGCTTGTTGTCGATACCATAGACGATGGTGTTGGGCAGTGCTCCGAATTCATTCGGGTCAAACTTGCCGTATCCCTCCTCGTCGGGGAAGAGCAACACAATCTTTCTGCCCCACGCTTCGAGGTCGTCTTTTACGGCCGCAATGTCGCGCAACGCGTGGTTGGTAGGCTCTTGGCGTGCGCCCAAGATAGCCACGATATAATAACCGCGTCCCGTCGTAGCCAACAGGCTGGTCTCTTTTCCGTCAATCGTCTGGAATTTGTTCTCCGAGTTGAAGTTACCTATGACTTGGATATCCGTTGTATTTTCGCGCATAATCAAATTCACGTTAGTGGTTTGTCCGGGCTGAATGGTGAAGAACGCCATTCTGCTGAGCACTGCTCCGCTTGCCATACGCGTACCGCTTACCAGTACATACTCGCCCTTATCCAGTTTCATACCATTCTTCAGCAGACTGCTTTGTTTGGTACCTCCGCCCATGTCTATGTCTCCACCGTTATAGTTGAGGAGTTGCAGACGTCCGTCCACTACTTTAGACAAGGTGAAGTGCGTATAATATCCCGGGTCTTCCAATGATTTGATAGGCTTATATGCAACTTTCAAGGTACCGGTTTGAGCAGTAATCTGTTCAGCAGCCTCGAAGTCGATGTCTTGTATTGTCTTGCCCATCAACTGGACTTTCCTTGTAACCATGTCAATCCGCGCAGGGATGCCTAAAGCACGGCACAAAGCCACAAAGAATATATTGCGGGACTGTGCGTCGGCTATGCGCGCCTTCCATACTCCTTCAGGAGAGATAGGAGAACCACCCAAGTTGCAGTCCGCATCAATCCGGATATTTGCTTTCACCCAATCCACCAGCGCTATCGGATTCTCCCGGTAAGCCTGTGCTTCATTTTCCGGTACGGCCTGTTGGAAGAAAGCCTTGTAAGGCGTGAGCATCTCGTTGGAGATGCGCGGATTCAATAAGTAACGGACATATCCTTCAGCATCGGATGACGGCGTATGATTCAGATGGTCAGCCAAAACAGATGCAGGCGTATCGCGTAAGTCCTTAGCAGAGACGGTTCCCAAGAGCTCCATTGCCACACTTCTCTTCTCCGCAGGAGTTTCACGTAAGAACTTTTCGATTTCCATCCAGTTACCCCGGCTTCCAATCATATACTTGGTGAGCTTATCTGCATCCACATTTAATTCCGAAGCCAAAGCTTTCGCCTTATCCTCCGTATAGAAAGTAGCCACATACGCATTGCGGATAGAGTCTTCTGCTGCCATGCGGCGCGTATTCTCTGCGCGTTGCTCATCCGTCACGGCCGGTAAGTTGGCTTTCTCAGGCGGAGGAACGATGTCAAACTCCTTCGTATCCTTGTCTGTTATGTTACGCTTGTCTAACGTCAGGGTGATTTCTTGGTCGGTGCCGAAAGAGATTTTTCCGAAACCGAATTTACCCTCTTTGGATGCCCAAACCAGCATATCGCCTTTCCCTGAAGTCAAGAAAGTCTCTCCCTTGTTATCTGTGGTTTTATTGGCAACGGTGTAAAACTCTGCATAGTTATAAACCTTGAATTCTACGCGAGCATCCGGAACCGGCTGGTTGTTTTCGTCCACTACTTTTACTCGGGCTTGAGCGGTCTCGGCATAATTGCCTATGACATTGATCTCTGTATATAAAGGCGTTTCAACCATGATTTCTTCTTGTCCCTTATATTTGCCGAATACTTTGGTGTGCATAAGCATGCCTCGGCTTGCAGGCGCGTTAAACCAACCTAAATTGAGTACAGGTTCGGGTTCGCAAGCCCCAAGAAAATACCATTTCCCGTCAACCCATGCTTCAACCCATGCATGATTGTCGTCGGTATGCGCCCAGCGCGGCGTATAGACTTGGCGAGCCGGAATGCCTATGGAACGCAAGGCAGCTACGGTAAAGGTGGATTCCTCGCCACAACGCCCGTAAGCCGTTCTGACCGATGCCAGCGGAGAGCTTGTACGTGCATCGGAAGGCGTATAGATTACTTTTTCATGGCACCAATGATTGACTTCCAATACGGCATCGTGCAAGGAGAGTCCTTTCACACGTTCTTTCAATTCTTGGTAGAAAACCATACGGCTTTCGTCCAGATTCTCGTTATTCACGCGTATAGGTAATACGAAGTGACGGAAAACATCTTCCGGAATGGTTTTCCCCCACGGCATTTCTTCGCGTGCCTGAAATGAAGTTTTGACGTTCTCCAAGAAATATTCTCCGCTATAATCGGCAATATCCCCCAAAGGCATGTACGCATACAAGAAGCTCATTGCTTCTTTCTCTTCTTGACTCATCGGTTGGTCGAATACCTCCAACAAACCGCTCTGCTCCAGACTGCTCTTGCGAGTTTGGAAGTCTGTCTCTACTTGATTTCTGTACGTTTGGTCTGTTATGAAATGCTTTGACTGGTTCTGGCAGCTTGTCCAGAAAAGCAAAACAGGCAGACATAGAATAAAAAGTTTTTTGTTCATATTTAGGCTTATAAGTATCACGTGCAAAGATAATCATAAAAATAAAGAATTAAAGGAAGGGAAAAAGAAAAATATTTTTTCAAAAATGAACCGATATAATTCCGGGAAATAATTGGTAATTTTGTTCCACCTTTCAGGCTGGTAAGCGAGAAGGGATATAGATGTCGGAAAAAGTATAGTTATATATCCGATGAATCATAGTTATAAAATTAAAAATAGATAGTTACAAAAAATGGTACAAAGCGCAGAGGTTATTTTGTTGGTTGTCTCCGTCATTTTGATGTTGAGTATTTTTGTAGGAAAAGCCGGCTATCGATTTGGTTTACCTGCATTGCTGTTGTTCTTGGGTGTGGGCATGTTATTTGGAAGTGATGGGTTCGGTATTCAATTTAATGATCCGCAACTTACCCAGTTTATCGGAACATTGGCGTTAAGTATTATTCTGTTTTCCGGTGGTATGGACACGAAGATCTCGGAAGTCAGTCCTATTATTTCTCAGGGAGTCGTATTGGCCACGCTGGGAGTCCTGCTTACTACGTTCATAACCGGAGGGTTCATTTATGTATTGTGTCATTATTCCTCGTTGTATGATGCGTTGACGCTTCCGGAAGCCCTTTTGCTTGCGGCGGTTATGTCATCTACCGATTCGGCTTCGGTATTTTCCATTTTGCGCAGTAAAGGAATCGTTTTGAAAGAGAATCTGCGTCCTACACTGGAGTTGGAAAGTGGTAGTAATGACCCGATGGCTTATATGTTGACATTGATTCTGATAGCTTTTATCGGTGCAGATGAGGGCATGACTATCCCGGAAGCTGCGGTAATGCTGGTATTGCAATTAAGTATAGGAGCTGTGGGTGGCTTCCTGTTAGGAAAGCTTGCGGTGTGGATAGTCAATCGAATCAACATAGATAATACCTCTTTGTATCCGATTCTGATTCTGGCCTTTTCTTTCTTTACCTTTGCGGTCGTAACGCTGATAAAAGGAAACGGTTATCTGGCTGTATATATTGCCGGTCTGGTATTTGGAAATGCGAAGATTGTACATAAGAAAAGCATTGGGACGTTCTTTGATGGTTTCACTTGGTTATGGCAAATCGTAATGTTCCTGACGTTGGGCTTGCTGGTCAATCCGCATGAGCTTCTGCCCGTTTCTTATATTGGTATCGGTATCGGTTTGTTTATGATTATTGTGGCACGTCCGCTCAGTGTCTTTATCTCCTTACTGCCTTACAGGAATTTCTCTTTTCGCGCGCGATTGTATATTTCGTGGGTCGGATTGCGTGGCGCCGTGCCGATTATCTTCGCGACTTATCCGCTGATAGCCGGTGTAGAGCATGCACAATGGTTCTTTAACATCGTGTTCTTTATCACCATACTTTCTTTATTGATTCAGGGTACGACGGTAACTTCGGTAGCCCGTTTTCTGAAATTGGTGGATAAACCCCCTGTAAAGGAAGAATTTGGTATAGAACTATCCGAAGATATCCGAAGCGTCATGAGCGAGATTGAGATTACACCGACCGTACTTACGCATGGCAATCGGCTGATGGACATGAATCTGCCTGACCATACGTTGGCAGTTATGGTGAAGCGGAGCGGGCGTTATTTTATCCCGAGAGGCAACACGGTGCTGAAAGAAGGCGACCTTTTGCTGATGATTTCCGACGATAACGAAGCGCTTTTGCAATCCTATAAATTGATGGGTGTCAAAGATTATACGATGAAGAATCGGGATATTCCGCTTGATAACTAAGAGCTTGTTTAAATCAATTATTTAGGTGTAG
>CAZOKT010000005.1:0-4786 GCA_964580505.1 uncultured Parabacteroides sp.
ACAAGGTAAACAGCGGCTTGTATCCACAGCGCATAATAGCACTGCTTCACCTCGAGCAATGTGGCTCCGGTAGAGTTGATTCGGACAAAACCCTGTATGCCTGCCGTTGAAGGGAACAGACAACCTACCGCTTTCCAGAAAGGAGGCACGGAATACATAGGCCACGATATGCCGGAAATAAAGACCAATATGACCGAAGTAAATACAAACAGCAACATCGGTGCCTCTCTGTCCTTTACAAAGACGGAAAGCGTGAGGGAAAAGAAAATACAGGCCAACAAATAAGGTAGCAAGAAAAGCAGCAAATCCACAGGACGTCCTATTTGTGGCAACGAGAAGAGACGCGGCACAATAACCAATACCCAAAGGCAAACCCCGACATAAACCAACAGATAGGCCAAGCCCTTTCCCAGCACGATAGGCAACGTCCCCTTTGAACGCTTCGTAATAGGAACCCAAGCATGGAAACGGTTTCTTTCGTAGGCCGTTCCTGCCGCCATCCCGATGCCTAATATCAAAGTCTGTTGAATCACCAAAATTAAAATAGCCGGTACCAAAAAGCTGCCAAAGCCGTTTTGCGGATTAAACAATACTACGGACTCGGAAGGAATCGGCTGTACGGCAATTGCCTGAAGCTGGGCGGAAGACTGCGGATGATTGCGGGCTGTCCATTCTGCCCCCATCTCCAACGAAACCTCCGTTGCCGTCAATAGGAAAGCTTTATAATAAAGCAGCGCACTCATGTCGCTATACAACGAGACCGTAGTTTGCCTCCCGGCATGCAAATCCTTACTAAAATCGGACGGAATAAATAGGATGCCATACGCCTTTTTTGCGTCCATCCAATGCTTTGCCTCAGCCATATTGCTTACCGAACGGACGACTTCTACTTCCGGCGATGCGTCTATACGGCGTGTAAACTCGCGACTGAGCGGTGAGCCGCAGGCATCCACCACCACCATTTTTGCCTCATGTACCACTTCATTATTATAAATAAAGGCGTAAATCATCGGATAGACCAGCGGTACCAGAAAGAAGAAAATCATCACACCCTCGTCTTTAAAGAGGTTCTTTAATTCTTCCTTCCAGATAAAAAGCATATCCCTAAAGCTCCTTTTGATAATATGATTTCGTTTATGTCTCCCTTTCATTCTCATCCTTTTTAAGGTTCAAGGAATATAATCCAAATGAAGTAATGCGCGTTTCAAGCTCTTACCGATTAAAAAAGGAAGCACAAGAAAACCCAGCAACCAGGCATATTCGCTCCAAGTGTAAAACAGCGCACGCCCATTCAATGCCTGATCCACATAAATCAGGAAGTAATGCCGCAACGGGAAAAGACGCCCCAATGCCTGAAGCGTAGAGTCCATTGCCGACAAAGGATAAGAAAATCCCACGATAGAGAACGATACCATGCCAAACAAGCTCGCGAAGCTCAATCCCAATCGAAGCGTAGGCAGTGTTCCTATCATAAAGACTCCCATCGCTTGCGAGGCAAGAACCAGCAAGAACATCGCCACAAGCATCGGCATCCATCCGCTATGCAACGGAAAAGAGTTGAAACTGTAGAGCGTAACACAGAGCAAAAAACCCATTAAAGTAAATATCACCGTCTGCGGAAATAGCTTACCCAGCAAACTCACCCACAAAGAGTTCTTGCCCATACCTAACCACTCGCGAGCCGTTCCTTGCTTTATTTCCGTCCCGATGCTGAATACCGTTACCAGAAAAATAAGTAACTGCAATACGCCGGGCAGTATAGTATTATTTAAATAGATGGAGTAATTCAACCACGGATTTCCTATGGCATGCGTATCAATGACGATAGGTTGCAACTGCCCCATGATGGCATTTTCTGTCATTCCCTTTGCCGTTCCCGTCTGTAACCCGACAGAAGCATTTGTCAATACCGAAATAGTTTTCATATCACGGAATAACAAAGAAGCCGCAATCAAGTAAGAACCATTCGTATAGTAAGACAGCTTGGGTTGTTTTCCTGAGGTGGCTTCTTGCTCGAAGTCGTCCGGAATATAGAAAATGCCGTACACCTCTCCCCGCTGCATTGCCTGACGAGCCTCTGCAAACGAATAGGTTTGCACCACCACTTTCGTTTGCTCGAAAGCATCCAACTGGCGGATTAAACTCCTGGAAGCAGCCGTATTATCCAAATCGACCACGGCTATGGGCAGATTCATAGGCAGCCCCTCATACATCAAAGACAGAAAGAACACCAAAGAAAGAATCGGAGCCACTATCATCCCGAACAGATAGATAGGACGCGACGTTATCCGACAGGTCTCTCTTCGAGCAATCTGTGCAATCCGATGTATAGCTTCTTTTGGCGTCATCCCTATTTATTTTTAACAGGCTTCCATATCACAGACATTCCGGGACGTAATCCGTCAACCGATTGAAGCGGACGGGCACGCACTTCAAAGGTCTTCGCATCATATTGCCCGGTCGATTTGATCGCTTTCCATGCGGCATAAGTGCCCATATCTTTCATGTAATACACTCTCAGGGCTATCTCTTGATTGCCTAATGCCGGTACAAAAGCGGTCATTTCCTCCCCGACCCGAATTTGAGCCAACAGGTCTTCACGGACACTGAAGGCAACCCACATATCCTTCATGTCTGCGATATTCATAATCGGTGCCCCCATCCCTACCAATTCCCCTATTTCAGGGAAACGCTCTATAATCTCTCCATCTATCGGAGCAACCAACGCTTCTTCCTCTACATAAGATTCAACCTCCGCAACGGCGCCGCCCGCCTGATTGACCAATGCCAATGCGGCGACCTTATCCTCTTTACGGGTACCTTCTTTTGCCATTTCATATTGTGAGCGAGCTGCCTTTTCGGTGGCAACCATTGCGTTATAGTTGGCTTCGGCTTCATCTTTCTTTTGGGCAGACATTACGCCTTTTTCATAGAGATTACGCACACGGTTATAGGATTTCTCGGCAATATCCAACCCGGCTTTCGCTTTCTGCCACAATTCATAAGCACTGGTCAGTTCCTGTTCGCGGGCACCTTTCAGTGCTTTTGCATGCTGCGCTTCGGCGGCTGCCTTAGCGGCTTCTGCCTGTATCAGCTTAGCTTTTACCTCCGGCGTGTTTAGAAAGACCAACGTGTCGCCGGCTTTCACCTTATCTCCTTCATTGAAACGATAGGATTCTATCCTTCCGGGAACTTTACCCGATACACGCACAACCGTTGCTTCTGCCTGCCCCATGACCACCTCTTCCGGAGGAGTAAGCATGAAGAAGCCCGCCAATGCGACCAACAGTACCACCACCAGCACACCTATGAACGCCGGTAGCATATTGTTCAACGAATGCTTTTCATTCTTTTCCATATATCATTTCCTTATTTTGATTCCTTATTCATTCTTTAACCGGCAGATTTCCCAACGCTTTGTTCAGGTAGACACGCGTAAGTTTCATCTCTATTTGTGCATCAATCAACGCAGAACATGCCGAAATCCATGCGGTCTGTGCTTCCATCAGATTCAACGCCGGAATAACTCCTTCCTCAAATCCTAAATTTGCCCGACGCAAGTTCTCTTCCGCATTCTCCATATTCCGATTCGAAGCAAGCAGCTTTTTATTTGCTTCGTTCACTTTATATACCGACTGATTCACCTGCAATTCTATCTTTTCGCAGGCATCTTCCCATTCCAACTGCTTGATACGGGTTTCGGCACGGGCTGCATTTCGCTTATAGCTGCCTTCCCACCATCCCGTAATGGGCACCCGTACGATAAAACCTAAGTTGAACATACCGGCAAAATCATTTTTATAACCATTAAACACATTGGGATTTGTCACCCAATAATTCGCCGAAAAAGCGATGGATGGTAACATATCCGCCAAAACGATGCGTTCTTTTTTCTTATATATCTTTAAAGCCCAATCCAAGCTGCGCAATTCGCTCCGATTCATAAAGGCCTCATTCACATTTGCTGCTACTACTTCCGTCGAGACAGAAAGCCTGTCTAACTCTTCATCGGCAAGACGGACAGGCTCATCCAGCGGCAAACCGCACAATTGGGCTAACTGCATACGAGACAGAGTCAGTCCGTTGTCGACCTTTGTCTGCACCGTTTCCGCTTCATTCAACTTCACTTTTACGGATAATCCGTCAGCTACCGTAGCAACGCCCTCTTCTATCATTGCCGTTATGTCTTCATTCGTTTTCCGAAGTAACTCCACATAAGCATCGGCCAACTTCTTTTTATTCACCAACGAAACCACCTGCCAATAGGTTTCATCCGTCTTATAGAGCAAATCCTGCAATTGCTGTTCGTTCAACGACTGCGCCAACTCTTTGGCGTATGCGGCTATCTGATTATAAGTAACAATCTTTCCTCCCATAAAGATGGGTTGTACCAAAGCGATATTGCCTATCCAGATATGCTGAATATCCAAATGTTGCACATCTTCAAGGGTTCCAACGGCCTGTTGCACCATTGGCAATTCCGCCAATTCGCCCAACGAAGTAGCCAACGCACTGCTCAGTTGCCCCATATCCAGCAGATTCAGGTCTTTCTGATTCCACATATAGGCACCGTTTGCTGATAACTGAGGAAAATATTTTGTCCATGCAGCTTTCTTGTCATAGCCGGCCACCTTTATCTTCTCTGCCGAGATTTGCAATTCTTTGTTATTACGGACTGCCAAATCCCTGCAATCCTGCAAACTCAATAGCTGTTGTGCAGCAAGCCATTGCCCCACAAACATCCAAACTAAACTGCACAATATGATTTTCTTCATTTTCCAACTTT
>CAZOKT010000005.1:4886-28932 GCA_964580505.1 uncultured Parabacteroides sp.
AACAATTTACCCAAAGAAGTTGTTCGCAAAAAAGGACAAGAAAATGGAAAAATTCGACAGATATCGGGACGTCCCCTCTCCTTCCCTATAAGGAAAAACTCAAACCTCGCATACAATGCAAAACAAGCAAGGGAGCTTTTACCCAATTGTTAGGCAGAGATGCAGGAAGAGAAGGCGTCCTTCTTATTTTTCAAACTAAACTTTTTACACTCTCAATTATTATTTCTACTTTTGCGAATCCTTAAAGAAATTAAGAAAAAACTTATATTGAGCAATGAATATATCTTACAATTGGCTGAAAGAATATCTTGATTTTGATTTACAGCCGGAAGAAGTGGCTGCGGCACTGACTTCCATCGGACTTGAGACAGGCAGCGTGGAAGAGGTGCAAACCATCAAAGGTGGTCTGGAAGGATTAGTAATCGGAGAAATCCAGACGTGCGAAGCTCACCCAAATTCCGACCATCTTCATGTAACGACCGTTAATGTAGGCAGCGGAGAGCCTTTACAAATTGTCTGTGGTGCGCCCAATGTAGCTGCGGGACAGAAGGTTGTGGTAGCCGTTAACGGGACAAAGTTGTATGACGGTGATAAGGAATTTACCATAAAGCGCTCAAAACTGCGCGGCGTAGAGTCAAACGGCATGATTTGTGCAGAGGATGAAATCGGCGTAGGAACCGACCATTCGGGTATTATCGTCCTGCCTTCAGACACTGCCATAGGCACGCCGGCAAAAGAATACTATAATATTAAAAGCGATTATGTGCTGGAAGTAGACATTACGCCCAACCGTGTAGATGCGACCTCGCACTTTGGCGTGGCACGCGACCTTGCGGCTTACCTGAAACAACAGGGAATACCGACCGAACTGAAGCGTCCTTCGGTAGAACATTTCCAAATAGACGAAGAGCAAGTGCCCATCACTATCCAAGTAGAAAACCAAGAAGCTTGCCCGCGCTACTCAGGTATCACGGTGAAGGGCGTTACGGTGAAGGAAAGTCCGGAATGGTTGCAAAACAAATTACGCACCATTGGTCTGCGTCCTATCAATAATGTGGTAGACATTACCAATTATATCTTGCACGGACTTGGGCAACCAATGCACGCTTTTGACGCAGGTAAGATAAAAGGAAATAGGATTGTTGTGCGTCCAGCCAACGAGGGAGATAAATTCGTAACCTTAGACGGCGTGGAACGTACGCTTACGGCTCGCGACTTGATGATTTGCAATGCGGAAGAACCCATGTGCATAGGCGGCGTATTCGGCGGATTGGAATCCGGCGTAACCGAACAGACTACGGATGTGTTCCTGGAATCGGCGAATTTCCACCCGACGTGGATTCGCAAAACAGCACGCCGCTTTGGTCTGAATACGGATTCCTCTTTCCGTTATGAACGCGGATTAGACCCGAACGTGACTATCTATATCCTGAAATATACCGCCATGCTGGTGAAAGAGTTGGCAGGCGGACATATTTGCGGAGCAATCCAAGATGTTTATCCCAAAGTATTTGAGCCTTACAAAGTAGATGTTACTTACGAAAAGATTAATACTTTAATAGGCAAAGAGATTCCGACAGAAACGGTAAAGCGCATCGTTGAAAGCTTAGAAATGCACATCACTTCTGAAACGCCGGAAGGATTGAGCTTGGAAGTGCCGGTCTATCGCATCGACGTGCAACGCGATGTAGATGTCGTTGAAGACATTTTGCGCATTTATGGTTATAATAATGTAGAAATCAGCGAACATGTGAAGTCGAACCTGAGCTATCAGACGCCGACCGACCGCAGCTATAAACTGCAAAACCTCATATCGGAGCAGCTTTGCGGATGCGGTTTTAATGAAATCCTGAATAATTCGCTCACCCATGCCGCCTATTACGATACGCTAACGACCTATCCGTCTGCACACACCGTAATGTTGTTGAATCCGTTGAGTGCAGACCTGAACGGTTTGCGCCAGACATTATTGTTCGGCGGATTGGAGAGCATCGGGCGCAACATCAAGCGCAAGAAGAGCAATATCCGTTTCTTTGAATTTGGCAATTGCTACGATTATAATAAGGAAAACCGAAAAGAAGGCGAGGCATTGGCTGAGTTCAAAGAGGATTACCGTTTAGGATTATGGCTTTGCGGCAATCGTGTGGAAAACAATTGGGCACATCCCAATGAGAAATCCTCGGTCTATGAATTAAAAGCATACGTCGAAAATATCTTCATCCGCTTAGGAATTAACGTGAAGAAAGTTATCTTCGGTAAGCTTTCAAACGATATTTACGATGTGGGCTTGAGCATAACAACGCCATCGGGCAAGCAGTTAGGCACACTCGGCATCGTAAATCATACGATTCGCAAAGCAATGGATATAGATATGGAAGTTTACTTTGCCGAATTGGATTGGAATGCATTGATGAAAGATACGAAGAAGAACAAGATTACCTACGCAGAGTTGTCAAAATTCCCAGGAGTAAAACGAGATTTAGCTCTGCTGATTGATAAATCTGTCCCATTTGCAGAGATTCAGAAGATTGCCTCCGAGAGCGAGCGAAAATTGCTGAAAGAAGTTGTGTTATTCGATGTTTATGAAGGAAAGAACCTGCCCGCCGGCAAGAAATCTTATGCCGTAAGTTTCTATTTGGAAGATGAAACAAAGACATTGAACGACAAACAAATTGACGCCATCATGAAGAAAATCCAGACAAATCTGGAGCAAAAAATCGGTGCGCAACTAAGATAAGGTTTAGAGATTTCCACAAATCATAAATAAACAAGAAACAAAAACTTAAAAACTAAGAAATAAATATGGGAAGAGCGTTTGAGTTCCGCAAAGCAAGAAAGTTTAAACGTTGGGGCAACATGGCCCGTGTATTCACGAAATTAGGCAAAGAAATCACGATTTGTGCAAAACAAGGTGGTCCGGATCCGGAGAACAATCCGCGATTGCGCGTCTTGATGCAAACGGCAAAAAAAGAGAATATGCCGAAAGAAAATGTAGAACGTGCCATCAAACGTGCCGTTTCAAAAGACTTCACTGACTATAAAGAGATGAATTATGAGGGTTACGGTCCTCACGGCATCGCTATCTTTGTAGAAACAGCAACCGACAATACGACACGTACGGTAGCAAATGTGCGCAGCTATTTCAATAAGTGTGGCGGTTCGTTGGGCACAAGCGGAAGTTTGGAATTCCTTTTCTCTCACAAGTGCGTGTTCCATATCACGAAACCGGAAGGCATATCGCTGGACGATTTAGAGTTGGAACTCATTGATTATGGCGTTGATGAACTGGACGTTGATGAGGAAAGCAACGAAATCATTATCTACGGAGAGTTCGCACAAAATGCAGCAATCCAAAAATATCTGGAGGAAAACGGTTACGAAATTACAAGCAGTGAGTTTGTCCGCATACCAAACGACGTGAAAGAAGTAACTCCAGAACAACGCGAAACAATTGAAAAGCTAATAGAAAAGCTGGAGGAAGACGACGACGTGCAAAACGTTTTCCATAACATGAAAGAAGAGGACGAAGACTAAATTCTTCTCTAATATATCAGATTCTCAAAAGCTTCCCCCCAAAAGTTTACCATAAGACCTTTGGGGGGAATTGATTATGCAGGCAAATTGGCACTAATAAGAATCGTTACCAACAAACCTAAGATAGCATACAATTCGGGGAACACTGCCATGACCATAGTTGAACCGAACGCGTTGTGCCCTGCACCAATAGCAGCAATACCGTTCGCACAAACTTCACCTTGGCGAATAGCAGAAATCAAACCGGAGAATCCCAATACCAAACCCGCAGCAAATACAGCAGTGGCTGTTAGGAACGAAATGTCTGGTGTCAAGAAAGGCTGCATCATGAAGTATCCTACGAAGCCATACAAACCTTGCGATGAAGGCAAGGCACTTAAACCGATGTATGAACCCAATGCATCCGGATTTTTTTTCATGGCGCCGACTACGGCATTTCCCGTAATTGTTACACCGTAACTACTGCCTATGAACGTTAAACCTGTCATAAGCGCAACACCCAAATAAGCTAATAAAATTGGTTCCATAATGAATAAATATTTGATTTATTTTTACTGATGATGAAATAATTAATTGAATTATGCCTTTTTGAACGGACGATAATCTTTTCCCCCTCCTTCAAACTCAGCATTCTTGTAATATTCTACGAAAATAAGACGTAGCGGGTGAACCAGCGAACTGATGGTACATAATCCGAAATTGATGGCATGACCAAAGATTAGAATCAAAAGCATCACAATGATGCGCAAGAAGATGTTCATGCCAGCTGTCATGTCAAATGCCAATGAATTGAATACTCCTCCCAGAATAGAACCTGTCAAGCCAATTGCAAACAGACGGATGTAGGAAAGCGTATCGCCCAACAGACCCGATGCCATGTTATATGTATTCCAAAGACCGGTACCGAAGTTCAAGAATATATTCTTTCCTGGCGAATTGTAGAAGAAAGCAAGTAGCAATCCCAATCCGGCTATACCATAACAAACGTTCTTGATTATCTCCGGGATTTGCACATTAAGCATAGGAAGTCCTAAAACGCAGAGAAGTGCAATGATTGTAAATACCCAAGCCATCGGTGCGATACCATATTTCGTTCCTTGCTGCGACATAATCTTGAGAGCTGCTACTGCCTTTCCGAAGACAATCTGCACCAAACCGATGATAATCGAGAAGGTCATCAGGTTGTCACTGCTTACGAAATAATCCTTTACAGCCTTCAAAGCCGGAATATCTGCCAAAGCTATCCCAAAGAAAGAACCTGTCAATGTCCCTACAATCACTGCCGCCAATCCGAAATACTGGAACAACGAGAGATAAGGTTTTATATCTTGAGCCACTTTCCGCTTAAAGTAGGCACAGACAAGTATCACCAATAAACCATAACCGCCATCACCGAAGCAAAGTCCGAAGAAGAGCATGAAGAACGGAGCAAAGAAAGGCGTCGGGTCGAACTCTGTATAGTTCGGCAAAGAGAACATTCGCGTAATCGGCTCAAAGAGTCGGGAGAAAGCATTGTTGCGGAGTTTTATCGGCACATTGTCTTGCTCCTCGATGGCCACTTGCTGATAATAATATCCGTCATGCCCAAGCGCTGTTTCCAGGGCGGCAATTTCTTCGGTCGGCAAGAATCCTTCCAGTATCATCAGGCGGTCGTCCGCTTCATGATCTGTTTGAGCCCATACGTTTCGATAGTTAAATTCGTCTTGAACCCACTTCTCAGCTTTGAGCAGAGAAGAGTAGTTGTTTTTTGCGAAATCGGCAATTTCCTTGTCAATCGCTTGGATGGATTCACCCAATTGCCGGTATGAAATTTGCAATTCCAATAATCCTTTATCCGGCATTTTAGCCCGTTCCGCATCAATATTAACAGGCGAACCTGTCTTTGTAACGGTAACGAAATAAGAAACCGACTGTACGTTGTTCACTAAGAAAGCATTGTATTCCCCTCCCCACTTCGGTTCGTAATGAGACGTCGGGCAGCTGAAGAAATTCACCTCATAGCCTGCTTGCTTTAACAACCGGATATTCTGATAATCGAAATCGCCCCACACTTCCATGTAAGCGAGGTCTTTCTCCATGGATGCTTTCGATGCCAGCAAACGAGCCTTCTTCTCTTGCAAGGTTTCCAACTGATGTGCCAATTGCAGACCTTCCTCCTTCGTTGTCGACCGTGCAGGAGCGATGGCCTCAGCGGAATGTTTGTTCACATTCCGGCAGAAAAGCAGAGCCTGATTAAGCTGCTTCCGTTCCGCCAAGAGCGATTGTAATCCGGTATTGTCGCTTATCGAATTGATTTCCTTCACATGAAGAACGCCCAATTCCCGCAATTTTCGCAAGAACGCATCATACTCTTTATGATAGACCATAAAGACATATTTGCTCATTTTTATTATCATACGCTTGCCTCCTGTTCTTCCTTTGCCTTACGTTTTTCTTGGTTTGCCCGCATAATCTTCTGCGAAGATTTTGAAAGGCTCTCCTCGTCTTCCATAAAGCGTTTCACTTTTCGAATCGCATCCTTATAGCCCGGAATCTGAACTTTCTCAAAAAGATTTACTTTTTGGGTTGTTTTCTTGCGGGCGTGTTCCAACAACTCCAGCTTCATACCGGAAAATTCTGCCTCGATGCCTGTTCGTGCCAACTGCTTCAAGAGGTCAATGCCGTCGGTGAACCAAGCCGGAGCGCTAAAAAGACTGTACCGTCCGATTTCAAACTGTATTTCATCCAATACGGGGACGATAACACCGGCTATCTTCTTGGTAGAGAGCGAAACGTCTTTTACCCAAATCAATGTCGGGTCGAACTCATTCCACAATGCCACCATGCTTTCGTAGCTCTGTATTTCCTGTTCCAACTGAAGTTCCAATTTGTTCACTTCGTCTTTGGTTCGCTTTACCTCGATGCGCAAAGCACTCTCCTTGCTTTTAATTGTCGGGAGGGAACGTTCGCGCACCTTCAGTTGCTTTTCCAATTGCTGAAGTGATGTCTTGTTATATTGAAACTTGATTGCCATATCTTTCTAAATAAGCTAATAATAAAATACTTGCAGTGCTCTAAAATTTCCTTACGAGGAATCCCTTCATTCCTATCCAAGAAATTTCAGCTTCCTGCCTAAGAAACATCTGTTCCTGTTTAGGAATTTTTATTTCTTCCAATACTTATCTACCAAGTTCTGCTTGATGTTTACTTCAGCCGGACTAAAATATTTGCCAAACAAGTTCCAAGCCACATCGAGCATCTCCGTCGTATCCAAGTTTACGTCAATAGCCAATAACTTAGATGAATAATCTTTTGCGAAAGCCAACGCACGGTTGTCGTAATCGGTCAGGTCGAAACCATTCTCCATCTTCGTCTTTGCGTTTGCGGCATCGGCATAGAGGCGGACAGCGGCGTTCATCACTTGCGGATGGTCTTCGCGCGTTTTCTTTCCAGTCACCAATTGTTTCAGACGAGACAAACTACGGAACGGGTCGACAATAACTTTGCCCACATCGCTATCGCGGCGCAAGTAAAGCTGACCTTCGGTGATATAACCCGTATTATCCGGCACCGCGTGCGTGATGTCGCCACCCGACAGCGTAGTTACTGCGATAATCGTAATGGAACCGCCATCAGGGAATTGCACAGCCTTTTCATAAATCTTTGCCAAATCGGAATACAAGGAACCCGGCATCGAGTCCTTCGACGGAATCTGGTCCATACGGTTCGACACAATAGCCAGTGCATCGGCATAGTTTGTCATGTCGGTCAGCAGCACCAATACCTTCTCATGTTTCTCAACCGCGAAATATTCGGCCGCACAAAGCGCCATGTCCGGAATCAAAATACGTTCTACAGACGGGTCTTCGGTCGTATTGATAAAGCTCACGATGCGGTCGAGCGCTCCGGCATTACTAAACGTATTCTTGAAAAAGAGATAATCATCGTTGGTCATACCCATACCGCCCAATATGATTTTATCCGACTGAGCACGCATCGCTACCAATGCCATGACTTGATTGAACGGCTGGTCTGGATCGGCAAAGAACGGAATCTTTTGTCCTGTTACTAAAGTATTGTTCAAGTCGATGCCGGCAATACCGGTTGCAATTAATTCGGAAGGCTGTTCACGGCGCACCGGATTCACCGAAGGGCCTCCTATTTCCACATCCCGTCCTTCTGGGATGGGTCCGCCATCGATAGGCTCGCCGTATGCATTGAAGAAGCGGCCTGCCAGTTGGTCGCCTACCTTGAGCGAAGGAGACTTTCCCATGAACACGACTTCAGCATTCGTACGGATACCTTCCGTCCCGGAAAACACCTGCAGGGTAACTTCATCGCCGACAATCTTTACTACCTGAGCCAGCTTTCCATCCACCGAAGCCAACTCATCATACCCAACACCTGTCGCTTTCAACGAGCAAGTGGCTTTTGTAATTTGGGTAATCTTTGTATATATCTTTTGAAAAGCTTTTGTAGCCATAACTATCCTCTTTTATTTCATTCTTTCTTTTAACAGAGTATCCAACTCTTCGTTAAACTGCTTGAATTGCTCGCTCTCATACTCCGAATAGTTCATCTGCTTGAAGATATTGATTACTTTCTTAAAGTAATCCATCACTTCGAGGAAGGTGTCAAATTGGAAATCAGCACGACAGATGGTAATTACTTTATCTAACATGAATTCTTGACGCACTAACGGAGTCACGGCATCAATAGGATCGAACGCATCCTGTTGCAGAATCACAAAGTCGATGAGTTCAGACTTCCAGAACGTCACGTGATAATCCACAGGAACACCATCATCTCCCAAGATATTAATCTGTTCGGAAATCTCTTTACCGCGAAGCATGCGTGTCTTGATTTCATTCACCTTATCTATCCAACCGGATGAAATATGCCGGGCAATGTATTCTTGGAATTCAGGATATTCCAGATATTTGGAATAACTATCAATAGGATTCACAGCTGGATAACGTTTTCTGTCCGCACGTTCTTGCTCCAGTGCATAGAAGCAACGTGCTACCTTTTTAGTATTTTCCGTAACTGGTTCTTTTAAGTTTCCACCGGCCGGCGATACTGTACCGATGAAAGTAACGGAACCGGTCTTACCATTATTTAATACCACATATCCGGCGCGGGCATAGAAGTTTGCGATGATTGCCGACAAATCCATTGGGAAAGCATCCGGTCCGGGCAATTCTTCCAAACGATTCGACATTTCGCGCAATGCCTGAGCCCAACGCGAAGTGGAGTCAGCCATCAACAATACCTTCAATCCCATGTTTCGGTAATATTCCGCAATGGTCATAGCCGTATAAACAGAAGCTTCGCGAGCAGCCACCGGCATATTCGAAGTATTCGCAATAATGATGGTACGTTCCATCAACTTACGTCCGGTGTGTGGATCAACCAATTCTGGGAATTCCGTAAAGATTTCAACTACTTCGTTCGCACGCTCACCACAAGCTGCAATAATTACAATGTCAGCTTCAGCTTGTTTGGAGATGGCATGTTGCAGCACTGTCTTGCCTGTACCGAACGGACCGGGAATAAATCCTGTCCCACCTTCTACAATAGGATTCACGGTATCGATTGTACGGACACCCGTTTCCAATAGTTTAAATGGACGAGGCTTCTCCTTATAACAAGAAATCGCTCTCTTCACAGGCCATTTCTGCACCATCGTAACCTTTTCTTCTTCTCCATTCTCGTTTGTGAGGATTGCAATAATATTATGGATAGTATATTCACCTTCAGGTACAATGCTCTTTATGGTATAGTTTCCTTTCAAGACAAACGGTACCATGATTTTGTGTGGTTGAGAATTTTCGTCCACTTCGCCCAGCCAAGCTCCGGCTTCAACCGTATCACCAACCTTAACCAATGGCTTAAATGTCCATTTCTTTTCCTCATTCAAAGGATAGGTATATTCACCTCGTTTCAGGAATACACCCTGCATCTTATCCAAGTCATTCTGCAAACCATCATAATTGCGCGACAACATACCAGGACCTAACGTCACTTCCAACATGTGTCCTTGAAACTCGGCAGTGTCTCCTACACGCATTCCGCGAGTACTTTCAAATACCTGTACGAAAGCATCTTTCCCAATAACCTTGATGACTTCCGACATTAGCCGAACACCACCCACGGAAATGTAACAGATTTCATTTTGAGAAACCGGTCCATCTACTTCTACTGTTACCAGATTGGATACAATTCCTCTTACAATTCCTTTTGTAGCCATATTCTTTATCTTATCTTTCATTATTTCTTTTAAATTCTTCCAGCGCATTCTCGCTACCTTTCTTCATAGCGCCTACAATCTTTCGGAAAGTTTTTTCACCCGTTACTTTATCTAATGTAACCCAGCGTTCAATCATTTCCAATTTGAGCAGATAAGCAAAGACGCTTTCGATATCGAATGTCTTAAAGAAGGTATTCTCTTCCAACCAATTCCATTTTAAGAGGTCTATCTTCTTCTCGCGTACCATCAAATCGCTCTCTTCCGCGATGCGTTGTAAGTCGGGAAGGTATTCCACCAAGTCGCCCAAGCCGAAGTCACGAGCGTTCGATGTACGTAACGCTTTTGCCACTTCATTATCTCCTACAATATAAGCAGCTTTATCCAAACTGTACTTCCGGCAAGTAATTGCAGATAACATGTTATTGATGTTCAAGTTCAATTCGAACCACTCTGCTACAAACTGGTTTCCACACTTCATGGCGTATGCATAATAAAGTGCTGCCAAACGGTCTTCCCACGAAATATCTTCCGCTTCGCCTTTCTCTTCGTTTTTCAGATAAAGTTTAAAGAAATCTACAAAATAAGAGGGCAATCGTTTGAGTGTCATCTTCGGGATAGCTTCTTCTTCCCGCAATGCTTTAAGTGCAATCCGGAAATCACCCACAGGTATCGTTCCGCGTCCATCCGGTTCTGCATCCGGTGCTTTCAAGAATTGGATGAGATTCTTATTATCAAACTTCCGGAAGAACAAGTCTATCAATCGCTTGTCTTTCTTTGTCAAAATACCTTCCAATTCTTCTCGAAAATCTGCAACTGTGTAGGTGAGTTTACTATCCTCGAGGGTAATGTTGGGAAGTCCTGCTATTAAGCAATAATATTTACTCATAGCGCATTACCGTTAGAAAAGAGCTTCTACCAATTGCGGACGCAAAAACTCTTTGAAGAATTCGACAAATTCCTCTTCGCCAAACGAAACTTTATAGGAGCCATCGGCAGGAAGGATAGAGAAAGACGTCTTCTTGCCATGTACCTGTTCAATCTTCAAGCCTTTGTCCAGATAGCTTTTAGCATTCGAGAGGAAATAAGTGCGAAGTTTTTCGGCATTGGAAGTTTGGATGATAAGTCCGCCGGCTTCTTGCCAATTTTCAACTAGTTCGAGGATTACTTTTTGCATGAACATAGCATCCGAAACGGCTGCTTTTACGTTGTCTGATACGACTTTACCGGTAATGAGGTTTGTTACCTCGCTTTTCAGTGCCTCTACTGACTGGGCTGCAAAAAGACGCAACTCTGCTTCCGTGTTTTTCTTCAATTCAGCTGCTTTTTTCTCTGCCTCAGCTATAATTGCTTCCGCCTTGGTTTCGGCTTCAGCAAGCATTTCCTTCTGGTGTTTTTCAGCTTCTGCTACGATACGGGCAGCCTCTTCGTTTCCTTTTTCTACGCCTTCCTTGTAAATCTTATCGGTCAGCTCTTGTATTCTCGTATCCATATAATTATAATTTGTTTCATGGTTTTTAATATGCTCCAAAGATAGCATTTATTTGGGATTATCTTAAAAAAACAGTCCTAATAATTTAAAAAATCATTCTTTGGGCAAAGTCACTTTAAAATCGGGGCTTTCCACGTGCTGTTCGGCAATAATTGCCAGCATCTGTTTAACGATTTCCGGATTTTCTTTAGCCACGTCATTATCTTCGTGCAAATCTGTGACTAAATCATATAAATGCGGCTTTCCTTGTTTTACAACCATTTTCCAGTCTTGCATACGTACAGCGATTTGGTCGGTCTCTTCAAATTCCCAATAAAGAAACTCATGCTTTTTTTGATGCTCCTCATCGCCCAACAAAGTTGGCGCAAACGAAATTCCATCGAAATAATCCGTTTCCTTATTCGGATTACTATATTTGCGGATATAGTCTCCTTCGCCTATCAAATCACAAAACGTGGGCATAATATCATAGAAAGCACAAATGTGGTGATTCGTCGTTCCCGCTTTTATCTTTCCCGGCCAGCGTACAATGAACGGTACGCGAATCCCGCCTTCATAACACTGCCGCTTCAATCCGCGCAGCTGTCCGTCGCGACCGAAGAACTCCGGATCGGCTCCGCCTTCTTCGTGCGGACCATTATCACTCGAAAACAACAAAATTGTATTATCCGCCAGATTTTTCTCTTCCAAAACCTGCATAATCTCGCCCACGTACGCATCCAAGCGTGTAATCATCGCAGCGAACTGCGCATGGGTATGCATTATCGGATTATAACGTGAGCCTTCCGAGCCGGGATAACTCTTGTCTGACTGGAACTTTTCCCTATAATATTGTACGATGGAGTCTTGCGGCTGTACTAACTCGGCATGCGGCAACGTATAAGTGAAGAAGCCATAAAAGGGCTGATTGGCGTCCTGTTTTCTCAGCCACTCAAGGGCTTTTTGGTGAATCAAGTCCGCCGAATATTCCATACGGTTGCGGTAATCCTCGCCATACATGGCATGCTGTATGTTTTGTTCCAGAGGAATGCGCACTACCGCCGAGTCACCCGCCGAGCGACTGTAGCGGTTCAAAAAATTAGGAAAGTACAAATGAGCTTGAAATTGGCAAATATAGCCGAAATACTCGTCCACTCCGCGCTTGTCTGGTGTCGACTCCGAACCTTCATATCCGCCAGCCCATTTCCCGAACATTCCCGTCGTGTATCCGTTCGCCTTCATGATTTCCGGCAAAATCACGTGTGCGGTATCGTAGGGCATCTGTCCGGTAACCGTAAATTCTCGATTCTTTCCGTACCACATCTCGCCGCTCCAATATTCCTTGTTGCCGCGTATCTTGCAATGCCCGGTGTGCTGTCCTGTCATCAGTGAAGCCCGCGACGGTGCACTTACCGGACTTCCGGCGTATGCCTGCGTAAAAAGCATTCCTTCGGCCGCCATACGGTCTATGTTAGGAGTCTCGATATATTTTTGTCCGTAGCATGCCAAATCGCCATAGCCCAAGTCGTCGCAGAGGACGAATATGATATTCGGCTTTGCAGGCTCCGAAGATGGTGTATTAACCGACTTATCGGCACACGCCGTACTCATTCCTGCGAGACAAATCACCGATGCATATCCAAAAGCTTCTTTCCTTTTCATCATTCAAATTTTAATAGGTTATTACTCCGTTTCCAGGTGTTCCGGTACATAGAACAAGTCAAAACAAGGCATTTTATGCCGTAGAACTGAAAATCTCCCGAGCATTCCGCCCTTTTCTCCGCATCTATCGAAGGATTCCTGCCGAGGGAGGAGGTGTGGTGATGCCCCATGACTTGTTTGCCTTAGGTCCCATTTCCAGTTCCAGAACGCCACCTTCCATGATATCGCTGTGATTAAACCATGCTTGGTCTAAAGGCTTTCCGTTAAGACGTGCCGACTGAATATACTTGTTTTCTGCTGAAGCGTTGCGTGCTATGATTTCAAATACTTTACCATTGCTCAGCGTCATCTTCATATTCGTAAACACAGGACTGCCTATGTTATAGGAAGGCATACCGGGTGTCACAGGGTAAAAGCCCAATTGGCTAAAGACTACAAACGATGCCAAACCACCACCGTCCTCGTCGCCCGGCATTCCCATCAAATCATTCCGGAACCATTGGTTCAAGAGCGCCCTGACACGCTTTTGCGTCAGCCACGGTTTTCCGGCGTAATTATAGAGGTAGGGCACGTGCATGCTTGGCTCGTTGGCCATAGAGAACATACCTACATTGCCCGTATGGTCGGGAAGTGTAGAATAGAATTGCCACTTCGACATTCCCAGTGGCGTGTTGAACATCGAATCCAAAGCCGCACAAAACGCCTCGTTGCCTCCGATAAGCGAAATCAAGTCTGCCACATTATGCTGCACGTCCCAACGATACACATACGCGTTGTTTTCGTCATAATAATCTCGTGCGCCCAAACCGCCGTCATACCGATAATCTAACGGTTCGATAAAATGGCCGTCCTTATCCTTCGGATGGAAGAAATGTGTCTCCGGATGGAATAAGTTCCTGTAATTGTAGGAACACTTCAAATAATGGTCTGACTCCTCCTGCTTACCCAACTCATGGGCAATCTGGCTCAAGCACCATTGGTCGTATGCCGTTCCGAGCGTTACAGCGACCGGTTGCCGCTTCTCCCAGATGGATACATTCGGTACGGTCTCTTTCTCTCCCGGACGCAGAGCCGGTATATAACCGTGTTCTTTATAAAAGTCGTCCAGCCAGCCTGCGGGAGCATCTGACCAAGGGATAAGGGTCTTTTCCTCGATGGCGTTCCGGCAAGCCTCATAAGCTTTCGACAAATCGAATCCGCCTACGCCTTTCCGGTAAGCATCAATAACCGTAGCCACGCCATGATTGGAATTCATACGGTGCGTATCGCCTATCACTTCCGGGAACGTCGGCATCCAATTCTTGCCTCCCTGTTCGGCAATGCGCAGATAGGAGTTGATGATATTACCCTCCATCTCGCTTTCAATCAAGGCACGCAACGGATGAGCTCCGCGATAGGTATCCCAAATCCAATCGTCTGTATAGAAGGGGCTGCCTTCGTCGTCATGCACTTTGCCATCCGTCGCACTGTAATAACGCCCATCTTCGCTCAGGCAAATCGGACGTTCGAAGCAACGATATAAAGAGGTATAAAACACAACCTTGTCGTCCTCGCTTCCGCCTTCTATCTGAATCTTCCCTAACGTACGGTTCCATGTGTCTTGTGCGGCCTTGGCTACTACATCGACATCATAAGCGGCAATCTCACGCAGAAGGTTCTTCTTTGCCTGTGCTGCATCAATAAACGATACTCCGTAACGAATGCCGACAGAACCCACTTCTTCGGGGAACGCCAACACAATCGCCGCATTCTCTCCTGAAGTACGAGATTGGTTCGCGTCGATGACACCGTTCCGCAGAGCACCGGCCTTCGCAGGGGTCTTGTTCACCTCTGCATATACATATACCTTTGTCTTATTGTCTATATATTGGTATCCGCTGACGGTATTGCCCTCAACTTCCAGTTCGCCCCGTCGCGTATTAAATATAAGGTATGCCGCCTCCGGCTTCTCGAAGGTCAGGGCATACACCGCACTCTGGTGGGACGGCGCATAATCTACGCGGATATTTGCTTCATCCAAATAGACCTGATAGCGGTAAGGCCGCAGATGCTCCTGGTCGTAACTCAACGGGATAACCGGCTGCAATCCGCTCTCCTCCCCCTGATAGGGCGTAAGGTTGAACGCAGAGGTCTCGCGGTGATTCGTTACGATGACAGGCAGACCGCCCAGACGGTCTCCGGTAAAGTCCGCCCGCTCCGGATACACGCGCAGCATGCTGTTTGGCAAATGGATGGTAGGAAAGGTAGGCACCAGCAGATGGCTGATGTTCCCTACATACGGATTCACATACTCGATGGGAGATAACGCCGGCCGGACATCCCTGCCGGTCGTACCGGATGTACAAGCCGACAACAAGAAGGCCGAAGCCATTACCGCCCATGCTGTTTTTACATTCTTATGCATATTATATATAATGACAGTTTTTATATTCGCACAAAGATAACAAAAAAGAAGATAAAACCAACTGCACACGAAAAATTACAAAAAATAAACGACAAAAATTGTGTATTTCGTATTTCCTCCCTATTTTTACCCCCGAAACTTAACAGGAGGATGAATGTAACACCTGTATCTATCTTTTCGTGTATGATGCCTCAGGCAACGCTACTACGGAGTGAATAAGAAACATTTAGATTCATTTTCCCGAAGTTGAACTTCGAGGCGGTCAAAGTTCAACATTGTGGTCGTCAAAGTTCAACATCGGGAAACGCAATGTATAACTATTTATCAACACACTTAAAACTTTCAGTATTATGCCTTTTTGGAAGAAGCAATTCAACAAGTCGCGGAAGGTGTATTATCCGCAAGCCATCGTGCAGGGCAAGCCTGTAGAAACAGAAACCATCGCCAAGGATTTGTCGCGGATTTCCACCGTGAGCAACTCCGACGTCCAAGCCGTCTTGGGCGACATCGCACCCGTGATGCACGCACGCATGGCGCAGGGCAAGAGCGTACACATCAAGGGATTGGGCTACTTCCGCTACGTCCTCGACACCGAAGGCGTGGCGTCGCTCGAAGATTTCGATTTTCAAAAACAAGTGAAGGCCGTCCGCGTGGAGTTCATCCCCGAGCGCACCCGGACATCAAGTGGTACCTACACCCGCGCCCTTGTAGACAGCGACGAGCTGGAGTGGATAGAGCTGCCGTCTGACACGCTGGACAACGACCCGGCGCAGGATGATGAAGAAGATTCCGATCCCACCCCATAACCGCGCACTCCGGTAAACAAGACAGGCAGGTCGTCCGCCATACGCGGCATCGCCGTAAGCACCCGCCTGCACCGGAAGTTTCCCGTCCCGCCCCTCTCCCAGCCGGGAGAAAGGCGGGACGTCTTTACAACTATAACAGCCTCTCCGGAAAATATACCTGCAAAGACTTGCGCAGTTTTAAAAAAGTTATTACTTTGGCAGCCATTCAACGGAATTACGAATCAAACATACTTACATACTTATTTATTAAACACCCAACAACACGATGATTTGGAACGAAACTATCGAGTGCATGGAACGCGAAGATATGCGGAAACTGCAAAGCATCCGGTTGAGAAATGCCGTACAACATGCTTATAGCGGCTCACCTTTCTATCGGAAGAAGATGCAAGAATTAGGGATTGTGCCCGAAGACATACAGTCTATTGAGGATATTACGAAGCTGCCGTTCACGGTAAAACAAGACCTGCGCGATAATTATCCTTTCGGGCTGATGGCCGTCCCGATGTCCGAAATCGTCCGCCTGCATGCCTCTTCCGGCACGACCGGAAAGCCGATAGTGGTAGGATATACCCGCAAGGACTTAGGGATATGGGCGGAAGTAGTAGCCCGCTGCCTCACGGCCGGAGGCATCACCAAAGACGACTCGGTACAGGTGTCTTACGGCTACGGACTGTTCACCGGCGGTTTGGGCTTGCACGACGGCGTACAGAACATAGGTGGCACGGTAATCCCCATGAGCAGCGGGAACACCCAAAAGCAAATCCAACTGATGCACGACTTCGGCGCCAAGGCACTGGCCTGCACCCCGTCATACGCCCTCTATTTGGCAGAGACCATTCATAACTCAGGGATTCCCATCGAAGAGTTTCAACTCCGTGCGGGCTTCTTCGGCGCAGAGCCGTGGACAGAGAATATGCGCAAGGAGCTGCAAGACAAGATGAACATAAAGGCGTATGATATTTATGGCCTGACCGAAATATCCGGACCGGGCGTAGGCGGAGAATGCGAATGCCAGAACGGGACGCATCTGTGGGAAGACCACTTCTACCCCGAGATAATAGACCCCCATACCTTGCAACCGGTGGCACCCGGCGAAATGGGCGAACTGGTCTTTACGACATTGACCAAAGAGGGCATGCCGATGCTCCGCTACCGCACGCGTGACCTGACACATCTGATTTACGAGAAATGCGCATGCGGACGGACAGCTGTCCGGATGGGAAGAATCTTAGGACGAAGTGACGATATGTTGATTATCCGCGGAGTGAACGTGTTCCCCTCGCAGGTGGAATCCGTTATCTTGGAGCTGCCCGAGTTTGAAGCCCACTATCTGATTATCGTCGACCGCGTGAACAATACGGATACCTTCCAAATCCAAGTAGAAGTCCGCCCGGAGTACTACACAGACGAGATGAACAAAATGCTGGCATTAAAGAGAAAGATAACCAACCGCATCCAAAGCATCATCGGCCTGAAGCCGGACATCCGTATCGTCGAGCCGCGCAGCATCGAACGAAGCATGGGCAAAGCAAAACATGTGATTGACAACAGGAAATTCGTTTAATATAATTCATAAGGAGAGAAAATAATTATGTTAATCAAACAGCTATCTATCTTTTTAGAAAACAAGAAAGGACGTTTCACAGAAGTGGCCAAACTATTAGGCGATAACGGCATCAATATGTCTGCCTTTACCGTTTCGGAGAATTCCGAATTCGGAATCCTCCGTCTGATTGTTTCGGATACAGACAAAGCCATACAAGTTCTGCGCGAGCATCTTTATGCTGTCAGCATCGCCGATGTGATTTGCCTGCATTGCCCGAATCAGCCCGGAGCATTGGCTAAAGCGATGGAAATCCTTACAGAAGCCGGAATATTTATTGAATATATGTACGCCTTTTCACAAGGAGAAGCCGCCAACGTCATCATCCGTCCCGACAACATAGAACATTGTGCCGAAGTATTAAAAGCGAACAAACTCGAATTAGTAGCAGCCAATGACCTATATAAATTCTAAACTTATTAGTTACAAATTTAAGGGAATCTCCTCTTGTTTTTCGCAAAGAATAGCTATCTTTGCGCGATGAATAAATATGATGATGAAAAAGATTGCATTATTATGGATGATGAGTGCGCTCTTGTTAACTTCCTGCGGTGAGTATAACAAGATATTGAAGAGCACAGATTATGAATTGCAGTATTCGTATGCAAAGAAATATTTCAATGCAAAAAAATACTCCAAGTCGGCAACATTATTGGAAGGATTGGTTTCTATTTTCAGAGGAACAGTCCACGGGGAAGAATCATTGTATCTGCTTGCCCAAAGCTACTACGGGCAAAAAGATTACCTAACCGCTTCCCAATATTTCGAGACTTATTATAAAACCTATCCTAAAGGAGAATTCACAGAGTTAGCTCGTTACTATTCA
Organism: uncultured Parabacteroides sp.; assembly: GCA_964580505.1. GTDB lineage: Bacteria > Bacteroidota > Bacteroidia > Bacteroidales > Tannerellaceae > Parabacteroides. The sequence goes on from CAZOKT010000005.1 coordinate 23,422, forward strand.
GGCTACGGTCTATACTTGAGTTCGCCCGATGCCAAGTTAGATCAGACTCAAACATACAAGGCTCTCGAACAGCTGCAGCTCTATTTGGATTATTATCCGCAAAGCGAGCGAGCATCAGAGGCGCAGGAAATCATGTTTGAATTGCAAGAGAAATTAGCCTTGAAAGAGTTGTTGGCAACTCATTTGTATCTCAATTTAGGAACTTATATGGGCAACAACTATTTGTCAGCCGTCATCACAGCCCAAAACGCATTGAAGAATTATCCCTATTCCAAGTATCGTGAAGAGTTCATGTATCTCATGTTACGTTCCAGATATGAATTGGCTTTAGTCAGTGTAGATGAAAAACTCCAAGGTCGCTATCGTGATGTAGTAGATGAGTACTATAATTATGTAAACGAATATCCCGAAGGGAAATACATGAAAGAAGCCAAAAAGTATTTCGAATACGCGAACAAACGAATCACAAATATGTTTTAAAATCGAATTAATCAATATAAGAAGTATGGATTACAGAAAAACAAATGCTCCAACGAATACGGTTACTCGTGACATGATGAAGCTCTGCTCAGACACAAATAACGTATATGAAACTGTAGCAATTATCGCTAAGCGGGCAAACCAGATTAGCATTGAAATGAAACAAGACTTGGGGAAAAAACTTCAAGAGTTCGCATCGTACAATGACAATTTGGAAGAAGTATTTGAGAACAGAGAGCAAATTGAAATTTCTCGTTATTATGAAAAGCTGCCAAAACCTACATTAATCGCAGCAAAAGAATATGAAGACGGAAAAGTCTATTATAGAAATCCGGCAAAAGAAAAGAACAATTTCTAATTGAAAGTATAACAATGAAGAATTGGCAATTCCATACAGGTTGTCAATTCTTCTTTTTATGGAAAGAACATTATGATACAGAGAATACAAACCGTTTATTTGTTAATTATTGTCATCTTAATGGTTACAACCCTATTCTTACCGTTAGCTACATTAGGAATAGGCAATGATTTCTGCACATTCGATGTAACAGGACTCTCTACGGATGCTGGCGAACGTTCGGAACTGATTTATCCGGCATGGGCTTTGCTTGTCTTGGCTGCGGTTATTGCATTGATAGCAATGGTGACGATATTCCTCTTCCGCAAACGAATCCTACAGATTCGCCTTTCCATCTTTAATGCTTTACTGATGTTAGGATTTTACGGCTTGTTTATTTATCAACTTTGGGACATTAAGCAGATTGTAGATACGTTCTCTTTCTCCGGAAAGATAGCCTTAACCTTTCCGCTCATCAGTTTAATCTTGGATTATTTAGCTATACGCAATATCGGAGCAGACGAAATTTTAGTCCGTTCATTAGACCGTTTACGTTAGATACTTATTGTTTTCCGGTGAGATTTTTTATCTGCGCAGAAAACACACGAATAAAAAAGTCCGCAACATAGCTTTCCTACTATTTTTTATTATCTTTGCCCCCGAATTGGTTTCGGACGGGCTATTCAGGCGTTCGAATTAAAAGGGAATCGAGTGCAAGTCTCGGACAGTCCCGCTGCTGTGAAGCTCTGCTAATATCTTGAAAGAATCTTTTGCCACTGATATAGAACACATTCGTATCGGGAAGGCTTCAAGAATAGGAGTCAGTCAGAAGACCTGCCATTCATTAAAAGCTGTTTTATCCTCGCGGATTGGGATAACAGATTAGAGTTTAAAATACAATTTATTATGATTAAAAAAGTATTGATTGCTAATCGCGGCGAAATTGCCGTTCGCGTGATGCGTTCATGCCGAGAAATGGGCATCCATAGCGTAGCCGTTTTCTCAGAAGCAGACCGTGCGTCTCATCATGTAATGTATGCAGACGAGGCGTACCTTATTGGCCCGGCTATTGCGAAGGAAAGTTATTTGAATATCGAAAAGATATTGAATGTGGCAAAACAAGCGCATGTTGATGCCATTCACCCAGGCTATGGATTTTTGTCGGAGAATGCCGAATTTGCACGTCGCTGCAAAGAAGAGGGTATCATCTTTATAGGACCTTCACCAGAGACCATGGAGGCGATGGGTGATAAAATTGCAGCTCGCCAACGGATGATTGCAGCCGGAGTACCGGTTGTACCGGGTACAGAAAAACCTCTGCAAAGTGTAGATGAAGCCATTCGGATATGCAATGAAATCGGTTATCCGGTGATGCTAAAAGCTTCGATGGGCGGTGGAGGTAAGGGGATGCGTCTTATCCATAACGAAGCGGAAGTTGCAGAGGCATATAATACAGCTCGCTCCGAATCGATGTCCTCTTTCGGTGATGATACGGTATATTTAGAGAAATTCGTTGAAGAGCCGCATCATATTGAGTTTCAAATCTTAGGCGACAATCACGGCAATGTCATACATCTCTTCGACCGCGAATGCTCCGTACAAAGGCGCAATCAGAAAATCGTGGAAGAGAGTCCGTCTCCTTTCCTTACTCCTGAACTGCGCCGCGAGATGGGCGAAAAGGCGGTAGCAGCGGCAAAAGCTGTCCACTATTCCGGAGCAGGAACCATCGAGTTCCTGGTGGATAAGAACCGCAATTTCTATTTCTTGGAGATGAATACACGCTTGCAAGTGGAGCATCCGATTACAGAAGAAGTCGTAGGTGTCGATTTGGTGAAAGGACAAATCCGTATCGCAAATGACGAAGTGCTGCACTTGAAGCAGGAAGAGCTGTTCCAACGCGGGCATGCCATCGAATGTCGTATTTGTGCTGAGGACACTGAGAACAACTTTATGCCGTCGCCTGGAATCATCAAGCAACTGATCGAACCGAATGGTATCGGGGTACGCATCGACAGCTACGTGTACGAAGGCTATGAGATTCCCATCTATTACGACCCGATGATAGGAAAACTCATTGTTTGGGCAACCACACGCCAATATGCCATCGAACGTATGCGCCGTGTTTTATACGAATACAAAATCACGGGGCTCAAAACGAACATCAGTTACCTCAAGCGTATCATGCACATTCCCGATTTCGTGCGAGGCGAATATTGCACCTCGTTCCTCGAAAAGAACGCAAAGATGTTACTCCGCACAAAAGGTAAAAACGAAGAAATCGAGAATATGGCGATGATTGCCGCTTACATTGATTATCTGATGAACTTGGAGGAAAACAAAAGCAACCAACTGCCGGACAACCGACCGATTAGTCGTTGGCGCGAATTTGGTTTGCAGAAAGGTGTACTGAGAATATAAAACGCTCTTACCTGAACGAAGGCAATAGAATATAAAAACGAGTAAACAACATTATGGAAATACATATCGAAGACCGTGTGGCGGACGTTACGTTAGTAAGTAAAGAGGGGAACAAGGTTCAGTTCCTCATCGACGGGAAACCCTGTGATGTAGATATTGTTATGGCAGAGAATGGAAGTTGTTCGATTCTGCACGACGGCAATTCGTTCAACGCCGAACTGATTCGGAGCGAAGGCGGTAAAAGTTACGACATCAACATGTTCTATCGCTCCTACCATGTGGACATTGTGGACACACAGGCAAAATACTTGCGGATGCGGAAAGGCAGCGAGGAGCTGCAAAATGAAAAGATTGTCGCACCGATGCCCGGAAAAGTCGTGCGGATACCCGTTCGCAAAGGCGATAAACTGGTCGCCGGAGACATCGCGATTATACTGGAAGCTATGAAGATGCAGAGCAACTATAAAGTAACGTCAGACTGTGTGGTAAAAGAGGTTCTGGTGAATGAGGGGGACGCGGTCGGCGCCAATCAGGTACTAATTACATTAGAAATCAACAAGGAAGAGGAATAAACAAATGGAACGAGAAAAGATATATGAACATTTTGAGGAGCTGGACAAGCAGGCGTCCTTAGGTGGTGGAATCGAGAAAATAGAGAAGCAGCACGCAGCAGGCAAAAAAACGGCTCGCGAACGCATCGAAACACTCTTAGACAAAGGGACGTTTAATGAACTGGATAAGTTCGTAACCCACCGTTGCACGAACTTCGGTATGGAAAAGAAGCAGATAGCCGGCGACGGAATGGTGTCGGGCTACGGAAAGATAGACGGACGTCTGGTCTTTGTTTATGCCTATGATTTCACTGCGCACGGGGGTTCACTCAGCGAAACAAACGCCGCAAAGATTGTGAAGGTGCAGGAATTGGCGCTGAAGAACGGTGCACCGATTATCGCCCTGAACGATTCGGGAGGCGCACGTATCCAAGAAGGAGTGAATAGCCTTGCGGGTTATGCGGCGATATTCTACCAGAATACGATTGCCTCGGGCGTAGTGCCGCAAATATCTGCCATTTTAGGACCATGCGCCGGCGGAGCATGCTACTCTCCTGCTCTCACGGATTTTATCTTCATGGTGAAGAATCAGAGCCATATGTTCATCACCGGACCGGATGTGGTGAAGACCGTAACCAATGAAGTAGTAGACAAAGAAGAGCTTGGCGGTGCTTACACGCACAGTAGCAAGAGTGGTGTGGCGCATTTCATGTGCGATAATGAAGAGGAAACACTAATGAGTATCCGCGAATTGTTGAGTTTTCTCCCGTCCAACAACATGGAAGATGCACCGATGACGCCTTGCACCGATGACATACGCCGGCAAGAAGAATCGCTTCAAACCGTAATTCCGGAAGAACCGAATATGCCTTACGACATCAAAGATATCATCGAACCGGTACTGGACAACCAATATTTCTTCGAGGTGATGCCCCATTTTGCTAAAAATGTAGTCGTGGGATTCGGCCGATTGAACGGACGTTCTGTCGGAATCGTAGCCAATCAGCCCGCCTGTTTAGCCGGAGTCTTGGACATTGATGCCAGCGATAAAGCCGCACGTTTCATCCGTTTCTGCGATTGCTTCAATATTCCGCTTATCACCTTTGAGGACGTACCAGGATTCCTGCCCGGAACCATGCAGGAACATAACGGTATTATCCGTCATGGTGCCAAAATTGTGTACGCTTATGCCGAAGCAACCGTGCCAAAGGTAACGTTAATTACGCGCAAAGCCTATGGCGGAGCTTACATTGTCATGTCCAGCAAGCCCACCGGAGCCGATGTAAACCTTGCCTATCCACAGGCAGAAATCGCAGTTATGGGGGCAGAAGGTGCGGTAAATATCCTGTATCGCAAAGCCACGCAGGAAGAAAAGATGGCGATTGTCAAGGAATATGAACAAAAATTCTCCAATCCTTATCGGGCGTCCGAACGAGGACTTATCGACGAGGTAATCATGCCACGCGATACTCGTTACAAGCTAATCCAAGCTTTAGAGATGTGTCATAACAAAAACCAAAGCAATCCGCCCAAAAAACATGGGAATATGCCCCTTTAATCTTTGTCTTTCCGGAGACGGGGATGCAAATAAAGAAGGCAAGCCTTAACCGATCCGGTCAAGGTTTGCCTTTTTCTCCCGATAACGATTAGGGAGATTTTATTAAAGCCTCCTGACGTCGTCACTCAAAAAGTAGAGATTTTGTAATGTATTGACAGTAAGTATTT
>CAZOKT010000006.1:0-27555 GCA_964580505.1 uncultured Parabacteroides sp.
GGCTGATGATGCGGTCGTGGTATTCGGTATTGGAATTGCATACACCTCTGCTCTGCACGACCTTGAATGTGTCTAATGACAATTCCACCGTTTCGATACGTTTCCCATCTATCCGTGCGGAGAGTATCAGGGTATTGTCCCGATTGTAATATTCGTTGGTATAGACGCAATGGTGCATGGCTTTCCCTTCTTCCAAAAAATCGTCCACACTCTGTAACACTCTGATGATGAGCAATCCGTCTGTCAGTGTAAGGTTAAAAAAAACGGCTTTCTTCCGTATATAATTTTCTTTGTCTTTCTCTATGTTTTCCAATCTCTTACGCTCACGTTCCAATCGCTCGGCTTCTTGCAATATGCGTTGTTGTTCCCGTTCACGTTCCAATATGGCTTGTCGTTTTTCCATATATTGGTCATGTGCTGCCTTGAGGTCGGACGGACAGACAAAATGAGGGTTACGCAAGTCTTTACCTAATTTATCCAATAGATATATGAGGTCGCACCATATCACCATGTCTGATATATCATATTTATTACGCATGGCAATTTTATAGGAGTTCCAACATCTGTCAAGAGCTTGCGGATTGGAAAGGAAATGGTGAAGATGATTAATTTTTCCCGATTTCATCAATGTTTCAACCCTATTGTCAGAAAGCAGTGTAGGAATTAGCTTGGTCGGAACAATGTTGTGAAAGTTTCCTTTGAAACCGTTCCTTTTAAGTGTGTCAATAACTCTGATTTTCGGATACATGGGGCAATATGAAATGTGGTCATAAGCGATGTTGTCCTGACGGATAGCCATAGGCGAGCCAAAAGAGAAAGTGTCCAAATATCTGCCAAGTGTCCGTTGTATGCCCACGACCGCCTTACGTCCCTCCTTGTTCCACCAATACTGCCCGATTTCAAACACACAAGGTTGTGTCTTGAGTCCTTTTTCCATTTCCACGATAAGCAGAAACATACGCAGCACTTGATATTCTCCACTTGTGGTAAGTATTGTGAAGTATTGTTTTTGCTTAACCTTACGCGCATAAGTAAGACGAACTTCAAGCCTTGCTCCACATTTGGGGCAAGTACATTGCTTTGTCTGTTTGTTCATTATCCAGCTATGACCACAATCCATACAAGTGGTACGACCTTTCGGCAGTCGGTGTGCAAAATGGTCTATACATTCACGGAATGCCCAATTCATCTGTGCTTTGCTTATATGAGGCAGTTTCTTGCTTTGGGCAAAAACGTCTTTTTCAAACTTATTTCTCGGTTTCATATCAAAAATCAAATAATGAGGGTTGGACTTGTGTTTCTTTTTTCGCTGTCGGCTTGTTGCGGTTCTGTAGCTTTTGGAGTTCCATCTGCTGATATTGGGCAACCGCCTTTCTCCTTGCTTCCTGCTTTTCCTCTTCTGTCAGTTCCACCACATGGTTTACAACTACTTGACATTGTATAGGCTTGCCTACTTCAATCTCGTTTTCATCGTAATAGTGAATGGCTTGTCCGTAAATCTCTCCGTCTGAAAAGCCGTTGCAACCGCTTTTCTGCACATAGTTCAGAATGTATGTGACACAATCGTCTATGTTCTTGGCTGGGTTGCGGTAGCTTTTGGCGAATAGTTCATCTTCCGCTGCTCTCTGCTCCAAAAACATCTGTATGGTTCGTTTGAAATGGTCTGTTCCTTTCATAATCTCAAATTTTAGTCGGGTTGTCGTTCAAATAAAGTATCTCGCAGTCCTCCACTTCGGCAGGAAGTCCGAAAAGGGGGTAATGTGAAAAGTAGGGCTGTGCGTTGCCTTCCTCGTCCGTGAGGGGTGAAACATCTTGTACTTGCCATTGCTTCATCCATCTGTCTATTGTCTGAACTTCATCGTCTGTGAGTGCGGTTGCATCGCCATTGATGATGTAGGCTAAACTCCATGTGGGTATCTTTTCCGTTGTCCTGTTCATATCCGTTCTTTTTGGGTCAGGCAATCTCTTGTAAAATCTCTATATGGTATTGTGGGGGACATTCCACCAAAAGAAAACCGATAAAGTCCTTTCTCGCTTCCTTATTGAGTTCGTGGTACAATTCACGGAAAGTGGAGAAATTGCCGTTGATGTAGGTTTCCACCATATATTCGAAGATGTTATCCACTTCGTAATACTTGCATTGCTGAAATGCGCTCTTGCTGTGTCTTTTCCTTTTCATATCCTTTGATTTTTTAGATTGTCAGTAACCAAACCATTAAGGCGATTATGCCTACAAGTGATGCGGTGGTGATAAGTATTCCAAGCACGAAACTCAACATACCCAGCAGGATTTCCGCTGCAATACCTACCGCCAAACCTCCGACACAAAGGGCAATACCCGATGCTGCCGTTACCATTGCGGACAATGCTTTCCACAATGCCTTTCCGATGTCGTTCAATGTCATTACCATATCTTCCATTTTTTAGATTGTTATCGTTTCATTCGGATTGGGAGGGTCGGGTCGAATCTTTTTTCTTTTCGCCTCTCCGTATGTCCGAAGTTTCCTTGTGCCGTCTTCGACCGCATCGGTCGTTTTCGTTTCGGGGGCTTCTCAAAGGTAGGGATTAGGGGATGCAAGGTTTGTCGGACAAAATACTACCTGAGCCTGCGAGGGTGGAGATTTTTCCAGACAACCGCAAAGCGGCTTGACCTTGCAGCCGCGTATTATCCCGGAATTACCTTTGCCCCAGCAACGAAAATGACATACTGATGCCGTCCTGAAGGCGGCATGGAAACGTAGGCATACATGGAGTGGCGAAAAGGAAAATGGAGCGAATGGAATGGCGCAACGCGCTACGGGGATAGATAAAGGGCGGCGCAACAACAAAGGGGCAAGCACCGCTTTCCTGTCACCGTGAAGGAAGTCCTGCAACCGTTATTGTCATGTGTGCATGGCTTGCGGTTGCAGGTGTTCCTTAGGGGTGCGTTGCCAGAAAACGGGCTTGCCAGCCATTGCCCGGTGTGGAAATGTCAAGCAAGTCGGTTTGAAGGCAGGAAAATAAAAAAACAAAATAGGCGCAAACCGCCGTGTCCTGCATCCGGTGGCATTTTCGGCTATATGATAATGTAAAATAAAAACTGACAATAACAGTTTTGACCGTCCGGCACAAGTATATAAAAGAGATGCCCACGATGATGGCAGTGTCATTTGTGACATTGTGGTCATCGTGGGCATTTCTTTGCTTGTGCCTTTTCTGAAATCGGCTTCCGTGCATCAGATGGTAGCGGTTTTCAGAAGAGAATACAACAGCATAAAATCACTAAAATCTTGGTAATGATTTGGATTTATGAAGCAAAACATATACCTTTGTAAATACAAAGAGTTGTTTGAAGCTATAAGGTAAACCGCAGCAGACCAAAGCGTTCTGAAGGTCGCCAAATCGTTACCTAAAATTCCAAACTCTACAATTCAATTCTGTGTATCAGTCATATACAACTTTTTCAATTATCCGATTGCAAAGATAAAGAATATTTCATTTTTTAACTACTTTTGCAGGAAATCAAATCATTTCTTCATGAAACGTATTTTTCTGATAGGATATATGGGTGCCGGAAAAACCACGGTGGGTCGAAAGTTGGCTAAATCAATGAATTTGTCGTTCATTGATTTAGATTTGTATATCGAAGGACGCTATCATCGGGCGGTTAGCCAGTTATTTGCCGAACGCGGAGAAGATGCTTTTCGAGATATCGAACGACGATTACTGCATGAAGTGGCGGAATTTGAGGATGTATTAATTTCGACGGGAGGTGGCACACCTTGCTTTTTCGATAATATGGAGTTTATGAATACGGTCGGAATGAGCATTTACTTGAAAGTCTCTATGGAAGAGTTGGTGAGCCGATTGGAGGTCTGTAAGCAAACGCGTCCAGTATTGCAGAATCGTTCGGGTGAAGAATTGAAAGCTTTTGTGAAGGAAAGCCTGGATAATAGGACTCCCTTTTATGAAAAAGCGAAGATTATATTTGACGCTGATCGGATGATGACAGAATCGGATGTACAGGAAATAACAGAAAAGCTTAAAAAAATGATAGAATAATAAGGATATGGGCATGGCTTCAGATAATCAGACGCAAGGATTCTATATCCCGCAAGAGTTGTTGCAGGAGATAAGCAAAATAGGAAACCAAATGGTGATAGGCATCCCGAAAGAGTGTATACGAGGAGAACGACGTTTGATGTTGACACCGGAAGCTGTCGATATGCTGACCGGTTATGGATTCCGTATATTTGTAGAAGCCGGTGCAGGTTTGGGAATAAATTATTCGGATAACCATTATGCAGAAGCTGGTGCGGAGATTGTAGAAACCCCGGCAGAGGTTTACCAAGCCGATGTAATCCTTAAAGTTCTTCCGCCTACACCTGAGGAGGTCGCTTTGATACGTCCGAAAACAACGCTATGTTCTTTTGTACCTACTTATTTGTTGAAGCCAGAAACCTATCAGATGCTTATTAATAAACGGATAACAGCGATAGCTTATGATTATTTGCAGGATGAACGCTTGCAATACCGACCTATAATGAGTGCAATGGCAGAGGTGGAAGGTTATGCTTCGATTTGCATAGCTGCGGATTTGCTTAGTAATAATCATGGAGGAAAGGGAATCTTGCTGGGTGGTGTAGCGGGTGTCTCTCCTACAGAAATTGTTATTCTTGGAGCCGGATATACTGGGGCTAACGCTGCAAAAGCGGCATTGGCGTTGGGTGCTTCTGTCAAGGTTTTCGATAATAATGTATATCGTTTGCGGCAAATACAGCATACCTTAGGGCAGTCGCTTTTTACTTCAAACTTACATCCGAATGTCTTGCGGAATGTATTCCAGCGTGCGGATGTCGTCATCGGTGCGTTACATTTGGATAATCCTGAACATCGTTTTGTTATCGCGGAAGAGTTAATAGAGATGATGAAGAAAGGTGCGTTGATTATTGACCTACGCATGAATCATGGAGGATGTTTTGAAACAACTTGTTGCCTTTCTCCTTCTGACCCGGAAATATTTGAACAACATGGCGTCCTGCATTTCTGTAAACCTTTTATTAGTAATTATGTAGCAAGGACGGCCTCGATGGCGTTTAGCAATCTGTTAATCCCGGTTATTTCTGAACTGGAAAGTTTCAGAAATATGCAAAATCTTATAAAAATCAATCACGGAGTAAAAAAAGGAGTATATTTGTATTGCGGAAAGCCGGTAAATGAGTACATTTCGAGTCGTTTTAATATACGATCAAATAATATAGATATTTATTTGGCTACATTTTGAGAATGTCGAAAACTATTCATATTATGACTGAACAAACAAAAGTAACAACGTTAGAACAAGTAGTGATCCGTTTTTCGGGAGATTCCGGGGATGGAATGCAGTTGACGGGAACTATCTTTTCAAACCTGTCGGCCATTTTCGGAAATGAGATTTCCACATTTCCTGATTATCCGGCAGAAGTGAGAGCTCCGCAAGGGACATTGAGCGGAGTATCAGGTTTTCAGGTTCATTTAGGGTCGAAGAAAATTTTCACACCGGGCGATAAGGCGGATGTGTTAGTTGCAATGAATCCGGCAGCATTGAAGGTAAATGTAAAGAACTTAAAGCCTAATGCAATTGTACTGATAGATACGGATTCTTTTAAGAAAAGCGATTTGGAAAAGGCACTTTATACAACTGATGAGCCTTTCCAAGAACTGGGATTGACACAAGTGCAAGTTGTAGCAGCGCCTATCTCTACAATGGTAAAAGAAGGCTTGGCTGATTTCGGATTGGATAATAAGTCAGCTTTGCGCTGTAAGAATATGTTCGCATTAGGTCTGGTTTGCTGGTTGTTCGAACGCCCTTTGGAGGAGGCGATGCATCTGTTGCAAACAAAGTTCGCAAAAAAACCGGTAATTGCTCAAGCAAATACAAAGGCTTTGACGGATGGTTATAATTATGGACATAACATTCATGCTTCAGTTTCAACCTATCGTATAGAAAGTAAGAAAGTACAACCTGGCACTTATATGGACGTGAATGGTAATAAAGCTACGTCTTATGGTTTGATTGCTGCAGCAGAAAAAGCAGGATTGCGTCTGTTCTTGGGCAGTTATCCGATTACTCCGGCTACAGATATTTTGCAAGAACTTTCCAAACGGAAAGATTTAGGGGTAATAACCGTGCAAGCAGAGGATGAAATCGCAGGTGTATGTACCGCCATTGGTGCAAGCTTTGCGGGATGCTTAGCGGCAACTTCTACTTCCGGACCAGGTTTGGCATTGAAGAGCGAAGCTATCGGTTTGGCGGTTATAGCGGAGATTCCATTGGTTGTCATTGACGTACAACGAGGCGGACCTTCTACCGGTATGCCAACCAAATCGGAACAGACAGACTTGATGCAGGCTTTGTATGGACGTAATGGAGAATGTCCTGCGGTTGTATTAGCTGCGGCTACACCAACCGACTGCTTTGATGCTGCTTTTTGGGCTGGTAAGTTGGCGATTGAACACATGACTCCGGTTATTTTGCTTACGGATGCTTTCTTGGCTAATGGTTCTTCCGCTTGGCGTTTGCCTGAATTAGATAAATATCCAGAAATCACGCCGAATTATGTATCAAATTATCATGAAGACAGGCCGTGGAAACCATACCGCCGTGATAAAGATTCTTTTGTCCGTTATTGGGCTATTCCAGGAACCGAAGGTTTTATGCATCGTTTGGGCGGATTAGAGAAAGATTATGAAACAAGTGCTATCTCAACTGACCCGTTGAATCATCAGAAAATGGTAAGGACACGGCAGGCTAAGATTGATAAGATCGCAGACTACATTCCGAATGTGGATGTGGTAGGTAATGCCGATGATGCAGATTTGCTGATTGTCGGTTGGGGTGGAACTTACGGACATTTGTATGAAGCAATGGAAAAGATGCACGAACAGGGCAAGAAAGTAGCATTGGCACATTTCAAGTTTATCAATCCATTGCCTAAGAATACGGCAGAGATCCTGAAGAAATATAAGAAAGTAGTCGTAGCTGAGCAGAATAATGGTCAGTTTGCCAATTATCTGAGGAGCAAAGTGAACGATTTTAATCCATATAAGTTTGACCGAATCAAAGGACAACCTTTTGTCGTATCGCGCTTGGTAGAAGAATTTACTAAAATATTGGAGGCATAAAGATGGCAACAGAAGAAATAAAATATCAACCGAAAGATTATAAAAGCGACCAGTATGTACGCTGGTGTCCGGGTTGCGGAGACCATGCAGTATTGAATTGTTTGCATAAGGCAATGGCTGAAGTAGGCGTTGCTCCACATAATATGGCGGTTATCTCGGGTATCGGATGCTCATCACGGCTTCCGTATTATATGAACACCTATGGCTTCCATACCATTCATGGACGAGGAGCCGCTATTGCTACGGGTGTGAAAACTGCTCGCCCGGATTTGAGCGTATGGTTGATTACAGGTGATGGGGATTGCTTGGCTATCGGAGGAAATCACTTTATCCATGCGGTACGCAGGAATGTCGATTTGAATATCGTCTTGTTTAATAATAAGATTTATGGTTTGACTAAAGGGCAATATTCGCCAACTTCCGACCGAGGTTTTATCTCTAAAAGTTCGCCTTATGGTACGGTTGAAGATCCTTTTATCCCGGCAGAGCTGGCTTTGGGAGCGCGTGGCAATTTCTTTGCACGTGCCATTGATGTGGATTTGAAAAACACAACCGATATCCTTGCGGCTTCGGCTCGTCATAAAGGTGCTTCTGTTACAGAGGTTTTGGTGAATTGTGTCATCTTTAATAACGGCATCCATAAGCAGATTACGGATAAGGAGTATCGTGCCGACCGCACCATTTTCTTGCGTCATGGCGAAAAGATGATTTATGGTGCGAACAAAGACAAAGGCATTGTCCTGGACGGTCTGAAACTGAAAGCTGTAACCATCGGTCAGGACGGATATACGCTCGATGACGTGCTGGTTCATGATGCGCATTGTGTGGATAACACGTTGCATATGATGTTGGCAATGATGTCCGGAGATATGCCTGTGGCTTTGGGTATAATACGCGATGTGGATGCACCGGTTTATGATGAAGCCGTGCACGAGCAGATTCGAGAAGTGCAGGAGAAAATGCCGAGCCGCACACTTGATGCATTCCTTCGGAGTTGTGATACTTGGGAAATCAAGTAACAGCCTTTTCCGATTTAGATGAGATAATCTATGCAGGTTAAATTCTTAGGGGTTTAATCTCTGAGGCACTTTGATATTACCTAAGTGCCTCGGAGGTGCAACCTAAATGCCTCAGAGGTTATACCAAAGTAGTACTTAAGTTGTATGTAAGAAATGCCTGCACCATGTTGAAGCAGTTTGAAACTTGTTTCGTATAGAATATCATTACTTAATAAAAGCTTGTTCAAATAGAAGGCAAAAGGCTCGGGATTTATGCCTATATTTGCATCCGTTTCTGCCTGACAAATAAACAAAATCAGGCAGAAACCAATTGAGATGGAATGATTTTGCAAACTGGATGTAGCAATGTAAGGAACGAAAAATAAAATTCCGCAAAAAGAAATCATATTACTGAAAAATTTCCTTAATACGATATTCTTGTACAGAAAAAAATATTACTTTTGCAAGCGAAAGAAAAAACAGGCAGGGGGTACGTTTGAAAGGATAAGAAGGCAAGTTGATAGAGCCTGTTGAAGACGTAGAGAAGAATAGATAATAAGTATAACAAAGTCAATCATTTAAATTAAAAAATCAAGATGGCTAATTTAGATTTAAGCAAGTACGGAATTGTTGATGTGAAAGAAATCGTTCACAATCCGTCTTATGATGTTCTGTACGCAGAAGAAACAAAGGCAGGTTTGGAAGGTTACGAGAAAGGACAAGTAACCGAACTGGGTGCTGTAAACGTAATGACAGGTATTTATACCGGTCGTTCTCCTAAGGACAAATTCTTCGTATACAATGAAGCTAGCAAAGATACCGTATGGTGGACTTCGGATGAATATAAGAATGACAACAAGCCTTGCTCTGAGGAAGCTTGGGCAGACTTGAAAGCAAAAGCTGTAAAAGAATTGAGCGGTAAGCGCTTGTTCGTAGTAGATACATTCTGCGGTGCTAACCCTGCAACTCGCCTGAAGGTTCGTTTCATCATGGAAGTTGCTTGGCAGGCTCACTTCGTAACGAATATGTTTATCCGCCCAACCGCTGAAGAGTTGGAAAACTATGGTGAACCTGATTTTGTATCATTCAATGCGGCTAAGGCTAAGGTTGAAAATTACAAAGAATTAGGTTTGAACTCTGAAACTGCTACAGTATTCAATCTGAAGACAAACGAACAAGTTATCTTGAACACTTGGTACGGCGGAGAAATGAAGAAGGGTATCTTCTCCATCATGAACTACCTGAACCCGCTGCGCGGCATCGCTTCTATGCACTGCTCTGCTAACACCAACATGGAAGGTACAGATACAGCTATCTTCTTTGGTCTGTCTGGAACAGGTAAGACGACTTTGTCTACTGACCCGAAACGTTTGTTGATTGGTGATGACGAGCACGGATGGGATGACGAAGGTGTATTCAACTATGAAGGTGGTTGCTACGCTAAAGTTATCAACTTAGATAAGGAAAGCGAACCGGATATTTACAATGCTATCAAGCGCGACGCTTTGTTGGAAAATGTTACAGTTGATGCTGAAGGTAAGATTGATTTTGCAGATAAGAGTGTAACTGAAAATACACGTGTATCTTATCCTATCTACCATATCAATAATATCGTTAAGCCGGTTTCTAAAGGTCCGCACGCTCATCAGGTTATCTTCTTGTCTGCCGATGCCTTTGGTGTATTGCCTCCGGTATCTATCTTGACTCCAGAGCAGACAAAATACTACTTCTTGTCTGGTTTCACGGCTAAATTAGCGGGTACAGAACGCGGTATCACCGAACCTACTCCTACATTCTCTGCTTGCTTCGGTGCTGCATTCTTGAGCTTGCATCCGACGAAATATGGCGAAGAATTGGTTAAGAAGATGGAAAAAGTAGGGGCTAGGGCTTACTTGGTTAACACAGGTTGGAATGGAACGGGCAAACGTATCTCTATCCGCGATACTCGTGGTATCATCGATGCAATCCTTGACGGTTCTATTGATAAGGCTCCGACAAAGACTATCCCGTACTTCAACTTTGTTGTTCCCACAGAATTGCCGGGCGTAGATCCGAATATTCTTGACCCGCGTGATACTTATGCAGATGCAGCTCAGTGGGACGAAAAGGCTAAAGATTTGGCTGGACGTTTCATCAAGAATTTTGCTAAGTTCACAGGAAATGAAGCAGGTCAGGCTTTGGTTGCTGCCGGTCCTAAATTGTAATTTAATTCATTTCATAAAGAGAAGAGGGTACGCTTAAAAGCGTGCCCTTTTTTGTCCTTAGAAAGAAAATATAATATTTCTTGTATATATATATCATTTTATAACGTGAATTAAAAAATATTTCTTACCTTTACTGCGTGTTAGAATATAATGGGAATTTTAGATTCATGCAGAAATGTATTACATTAATAATAGTCTTATTACTGGGCTTTGCAGCGTGCAGTGATGATGTTGCTTACCGGATAGAAGGAAAGCTTTCTAATCTGGAAGATCCGACTATTTATGTAGTTTTTGAGAATGAGAGTGGGAAATTGGTTGATACGTTGATTTGTGAAGCTGACGGGAAATTTGAGATAGAACGGAGAGAGGGCGATTATAATACGGCAACACTTTTTTGGGATAATCGTACACAGTGGCGTACACTGTTTTTGGAACATGGTAAAAAAGTGAGAGTGACCGGAGATGCTCATTATGCTGCATTACTCCATGTGAAAGGCGGAAGTGATATTAATGATAAGTTGTCTGATATGCACAATTCTTCGGCTAATTTGTGGAAAGAGCGAACAGAGTTGATTAATAAGATTGAGCGTAAAACGACGAACCCGATAGAAGATGTAGACTTAATGGCTAAGCTTACGAATGTGAATCATCAATTGGAAGAAGAAGCTATCGCTTATATAAAGAAACACCCGAATGAAGCTGTTTCGTTGGTTTTGATTCAACAGTTCTTTACAAATCCGGATGATACGCGCGAAGCAGACGAATTGTTGGCATTGATCTCAACAAATTTGCGAGGACATTTTATCTATAAATCATTGAACGAATATAGTGCACGAGCAAAGCGGACAAGTATCGGTGCAGAAGCTCCGGGATTCAAAGTAAAGAATTTGTTTAAGAAAGATGTCGATTTAGCCGCTATTTCTGGAAAGTATGTTTTATTAACTTTCACAAGTCCGTGGTGTGAAATGAGTAAAGCAGAAGACTTGTATCTGACTCAAATTGCAACTAAGTATAAGTCGGACGGATTAGATATGATTGTCGTTACGTTGGATGAAAATGCAGCGAAGTTGCGTGAGCTGATAAAAGAAGATAGCGTCCAATGGAACTTGGTGACAGACTCGGCTGGACAGGCTTCGGCTCTGATTGATTTGTATAATGTCAGTGAATTGCCAAGTTATTATCTAATTGACCAAAATAAAAAGATTCTATTGAAATCAGAAAATAATATAGAGATTAGAGATACATTGGAAGAGTTGTTAGGTGATTAAGTCATAAGCTTTTACTTGGCGACCTTAACATGAAATATTAATGTCTAGAAAGCTTAACTATGTTAGTCAAAACATTTGCAGCAGCCGTGCAAGGCATCTCGGCTACCATTATAACAATAGAAGTAAATTGTACGAAAGGTGTTCAGTTTTTTTTAGTAGGACTGCCTGATGTGGCGGTTCGCGAGAGCCATGAACGCATTATTTCCGCTTTGCAGGTAAGTGGATATAAGTTCCCACGTAACCGGATTGTAGTAAATATGGCTCCAGCAGATATCCGAAAGGAAGGTTCGGCTTATGATTTGCCGTTAGCTATCGGTATCTTGGCTGGTGCCGAACAAATTAGTTCCGATAAGCTTTCCCAATATATGTTAATAGGCGAACTTTCTTTAGATGGAACTCTTAATCCTATTAAAGGCGCTCTGCCCATTGCCATAAAGGCTCGTGAAGAGGGCTTTAAAGGCTTTATTCTGCCGAAACAAAATGCGCGTGAAGCAGCAGTAGTGAATAACTTAGAGGTTTATGGTGTAACTAATATCAAGGATGTGATTCTTTTTATGGAAGGGAAAAAAGAATTGGAACCGATGGTGGTCGATACACGTAAAGAGTTTTATGCCAAACAACAAATGTTCGATTATGATTTCTCGGAAGTTCGTGGTCAGGAGAATGTGAAACGTGCCTTAGAGGTTGCAGCTGCCGGTGGTCATAATTTGCTAATGATTGGTCCTCCAGGAAGTGGAAAGTCGATGTTGGCTAAGCGCCTTCCCTCTATACTTCCCCCTTTTTCGTTGCATGAATCGCTGGAAACGACTAAGATTCATTCGGTTGCGGGAAAGATAGGAAGTGAAACATCATTGATGACGCAACGTCCATTCCGAGCACCGCACCATACCATTTCAGATGTAGCTATGGTGGGCGGTGGCTCTTATCCGCAACCCGGCGAGATTAGTCTGGCACATAATGGAATTTTATTCTTGGATGAATTACCGGAGTTTAATCGGAGTGTTTTGGAAGTTATGCGTCAGCCATTGGAAGACAGAATGATTACTATTTCGCGTGCACGTTTTACAGTGGAATATCCAGCTGGGTTTATGCTGATTGCTTCGATGAATCCCTGTCCCTGTGGCTATTATAATCATCCGACGAAGGCATGTGTCTGTTCACTTGGTGCAGTGCAGAAATATATGAATCGTATCTCTGGTCCTTTACTCGACCGCATTGATATTCAAATAGAAATCGTTCCGGTTCCGTTTGAAAAGCTATCGGAACAATCGAATGGAGAATCAAGTGCGTCTGTTCGGGAGCGTGTCATTGCAGCTCGTGCCATTCAGACGAAACGGTTTGCCGACCATACTAACGTGCATTGTAATGCACAAATGAATAGTAAACTGCTTCATACTTATGCACTTCCTAATTCTGCCGGTTTGACATTGCTGAAGAATGCCATGAGTAAATTGAATCTTTCTGCACGTGCTTATGACCGTATTTTGAAAGTATCGAGGACAATAGCCGATTTAGAAGGGACTGAAAACATCGAGCCTTGCCATCTGGCGGAAGCAATTCATTATCGCAATCTGGATAGAGAAAGTTGGGGCGGATAAAAGATATTAATCGTTATGCCGCTTATTCTATGAAAAATTAAAAGTTTATGCCTGATAATGCCGGTGTTTATGCTTAACTTCTTTTGAATTGCCAGGCGTTTTTACGTTTTTAATATCTCTGCCGATGAAAAAACTTTTTACCGGTTGTGCTTGATGAGGTTCATAAACTCTTCACGTGTCTTGGCTTGTTGGAAAAAGCCAGTGAAGTCGGAAGTCGTAGTGAGAGAGTTTTGCTTTTCCACGCCACGCATTTGCATACACATGTGCTGTGCTTCGATGACAACCATCACGCCCAAAGGATTTAATGTTTGCTGGATACAATCTTTGATTTGCATCGTAAGCCGTTCTTGAATTTGCAGACGACGAGCAAAGATATCTACAACGCGCGGTATCTTGCTCAATCCTGTGATATATTTTCTGGGGATATAAGCCACATGAGCTTTACCGAAAAACGGAAGCATGTGATGTTCGCACAACGAGAAGAAGTCAATGTCTTTTACAATCACCATCTGTTTGTAGTCTTCCTCCTCGAACATGGCAGAACGAAGAACGGCGGCCGGGTCTTCATTATAACCTTTTGTCAGATACTGCATAGCTTTGGCTACGCGCATCGGTGTTTTGATTAATCCTTCGCGCTTGGAATCTTCGCCTAATAAGCCCAAAATAGCCTCATAATGAGTTGCCAATATCTCTCTATTCTGTAATAATTGTTCTTCGTTGACTCTCTCCATTTTCCTTTCAATTCAAAGGGATTTTTACTTCTTCTTTTACGATATACATTTCTTTTGCATAGCTGGGAAAAGTCATCATTAGTTGGCGCATCAGCTGGTATGCTTCTTCATGTGAACGGAAATCACCTACGCGTAGTTTCCAGAACGGAGCGGTATAAGTGACATAAGTCGGCACTTCAGGAAATAGTTCTTTAATCTCATTTTCCTTGCGGAATGCTTCATCTTTTGACTTTCGTTGGTTGTTCCCCGAAAAAACCTGTGCCCGATAGCCTTGTATCTTTAGGAAAGTTTCTTCTCCGTCTTGTTCTATATTCGCGCCATATTTGTGTGCACCGATCATTGAGCGGATAGCTTCCGACTGATGTACCGTTACTATGCCTTTCCCCGGCTCTTGCTTGGCCAACTTATCGAATATGGTAATAACATGCATATGTGTCGTGTCCGCTTTCGTCTGTGCTTGAGCACAAACCGATGCTGTTAAGCAAATGAAGCCGCTGATTACAAGGTTTTTTTTCATGCTTTTTAATGAAAAATTAAAATGAAGAATGAAGAATCAAAGAAATAAGGAATTAAATATTTCTCACTCTTGATACATCCATTCTTCGTTTGGTTGGATTTATTTGTCGAAAGCTTCGATAATCGGCATGAATTTCTCTACCGAAAGAGATGCTCCACCTATCAAACCTCCATCTACATCCGGCTTGGCAAACAATTCTTTTGCATTGCCTCCATTACAGCTTCCGCCATAAAGAATAGTACAATCATCTGCTATTTCCTGACCATACTTAGCGGCTAATGTCGCACGGATGTGTGCATGGATTTCTTCTGCTTGGTCAGCTGTAGCTGTTTTACCTGTTCCAATAGCCCATACCGGTTCATAAGCCAAAACAATCTTACCAAAGTCTTCAGCAGACAAGTTGAACAATGAACCTTCAATTTGTGCATCTACTACTTCAAAGTGTTTGCCGGCTTCGCGTTCAGCCAACACTTCACCGATACAAAAGATAGGAGTCAAACCATTAGCCAAAGCCAATTCTACTTTTGTCTTCAATATTTCCGGAGTTTCGTGATAGTAAGCGCGGCGTTCTGAATGACCTAAGATAACATACTTAGCGCCTGTTGATGCAACCATAGCAGCGGAAACTTCACCTGTATAAGCGCCTTTTTCCTTATCAGCACAATTTTCGGCAGCTACACCAATCTTGTTTGTATCAATAGCTGCAGCTACACTTGCCAAATGTGTAAATGGAGTGCTGATTATCACATCACAATTTGTCGTTTTGTTTTTCAATGCTTCATTCAAGCCTTTAGCCAATTCCAAACCTTCGGCAAGCGTGGTGTTCATTTTCCAGTTTCCTGCAACAATGTTCTTTCTCATGATTTTATACGTTTTAATTAAATCGATTTATATTTGTTCTTGTTGTTTCTTTCGTTTGTTCTTTCGATAGTCATATAGCCAAACCAGCAGCAAAGGTACGGTAAAAGTCAATATGTTGGTTAATAACCGCACATCTTTCTTATTTTGGGGCGGCATTTGCAGTAGAGTTGTTATGGTTTGTTCCAAATATTCTTCTTTAGGAATATCATTATAATGCCACTTTTGAAGTATGGTCCCTTCTTTAAGGAGTAATAATCCGGGATTTGAACGAATTATGGTTTTTAGCATGGTCTCGTCTCCAAATAGGAAAGGATACTCTGCTCCGGTGTAATCAATCCATGTGGCGATAGCCATTTCATCGGAGGAAGTTACTCCATAGAACTTCATTTTATTCTCTAATGAGTAATCGTAGATATTATTAATCTCATCGATTCGTTCTTCATTAGCCTGTTCTAATTTCGGAGCTATTAGCAAGAACACGCCGATAGTGTCGTTCAATATTTGTTCTATCAGGTCGTCACCTTCGGAAGTGAACAGTGTGAAGTTAGTAATGGGTGGAACGTATCCTGCTTTAATCAGCTTCGATTCGGAGCGAACAAACATCCAAGTGGAGTCATTGGTTGGTGCATCCTCTAATGAGAAAGCTTTCTGTAACCCATCTTTCTCGTAAACGAACGAGTAAATGTATTCGTCTGTCGGGGCACCTTCAGGAATATTCATTTGTTCTGGAATGTTTACACCCACTTTATACGGCAGGAAGTCCACAATAGGCAGATGCCAATAATTGCGCAAGGAAAAGCCTACACAGAAAAGATAAGCATAAAGCGCCACAAACCAATATACTTTAAACGTATAGCCTGGTTGGGCATGTTGATTATAGAGGAAAGCGATAACGGCAGCTAACAACAGAAAGATGTTTTTATAGAATGTTTGCCAATTGGACAAGAGTATTGCATCGCCAAAGCAGCCACAGTCTGCAACTGGGTCATAGAGTGCCAAATATAACGTCAACGGTGTCATGAAGAGCATCAGCAGCAACGTCAAGAGCGAAGCATATCGGCGATAAACGCCAAGAAACATGCAGGTGCCAAGTGTGAACTCTACTGCAGCTAAGTTAATAGAAAACGGAACTGCTAAACCTTGAAGATTGTCGAGACTGAAAGCCGAGAGATATTCACCAATCTTTATGGCACTACCCATCGGGTCTATTGCCTTAACCGTACCGGAGAAAAGGAATACAATCCCCAGAAAAAAACGGCAAATATACGCTAACAGCTCTTTTATGTGTCCCTGATAATCCATGCGTCTCGCCTTGCGCTTATCTGTTATTCCCCATATTCCAGCTTAATCAGTCCGAACAGGGAGTAATTGATCATGTCCATATAGTTTGCATCAATTCCTTCAGATACCAGTGTTTCGCCATTATGGCTTTCTATTTGCTTTGTCCGATAAATCTTCATCAATATTAAATCCGTATACGAACTGATACGCATCCGGCGCCATGCTTCGTCGTAGTCATGATTTTTTGCATACATGAGTTCTTTGGTTTGAGTCATGTATTTGTCATATAGCTCCAATGCCTGGTGATTATCGATGTCGGTCGTATCTGTATAGCCAAGTGCAAGTTGGATAAGTCCGATAATGCCATAATTTACAATCGCTATAAACTCCGGACGGATGCCTTCATTTACCATGCTCATACCCTTCGTTTCCAAACTACGGATACGATTAGCTTTGATAAACAATTGGTCTGTAACCGAAATAG
The DNA here is from genome assembly GCA_964580505.1 of uncultured Parabacteroides sp. Classification (GTDB taxonomy): domain Bacteria; phylum Bacteroidota; class Bacteroidia; order Bacteroidales; family Tannerellaceae; genus Parabacteroides. The sequence goes on from CAZOKT010000006.1 coordinate 17,086, forward strand.
GCCGCATGATGCGCCAAGAAGGACCGTAGTCTTCCAGCTTTTGGGCATAAAGTTCGCGGCAGATGGAAATGACTTTTTCAAATTGTTCTTTCGTATTTGGCATAACTTCCTATTTGTTTTGCAAAGATAATCTTAAAATGCTTGTATCCTTGTGTATCTGCGTTAAATTTACTTTAGTAGAAGTAAGCATCATTCCGCTTTAATAAAAGCATCCTGTTTTCTGTTACTGTGCTTATGGCATGCTTTAGTTTAAATAAAAAAGATTTGATTTCGCTTCCTTTTTCATTTAGATTCGTTACCTTTGCCCGAAATGTAAGTAGAAAGAAAAAGGTATGAAGAGACTCGTTTTATTGATGATAGTAATGTTTTGGGCGGCAGTTACTGCTTTTGCCCAAGTAGATTTCGGTGTGCGCGTGGGAGGTGCATATTCTTCATTAATTCAGCATGTAGATGGACAAGTCGAATCCGGTGGCCATTTGGGTTATGGCATAAGCGGATTGATGGAAATACCGGTATATAAAGGCTTATCTTTCCGTCCTGAAGTTGGTTTTGTTAATCAAGGCGGTTCTTATTATTCGCAATATTCGGATGAAGGTATGGCGGCGCGTAATTCCTATTCTTACTATTCTATTCAAGTTCCCCTGAATATGGCTTACACGTTTTACTTGTCGGATGTCCGCTTATCTGTCTTTTTAGGTCCGGCGTTCGACTTTTCTTTGTTTGGAAAGATGAAAACGCGTGGAACGGATGTAAGTACCGATATCGATTTTGGAAAGGAAGAAGAACCGAATCTTCGGACGTTCGATTTTGGGATTAATGTGGGCATGAATGTGGAATATAGCCGATTCTTCTTTGCTATTAGCAATTTGACAGGCGTGTTGGATAGGCGTACGGTAAAGCGAGAAGGCGAGTCTACGCTATTTCAAAACAATGTAACCTTCTCTTTAGGGTATATTTTTCGGAAATAATACTTAATGAAATAGAAAAAATCAGGCATAAACGGCTTCATTTATGTGTATCTTTGGTGGCGGAATTAGGCACAAAAAATGTGGTTAAAAGGTTGCCTGCCTGTATGAAGAAAGATACTTATTTGGGACAATAAATCTAAAGGCCATCAGGAAACCTTGAATAAAATAACATGAAAACGAACGAATTGATGCCTTTTATTTCTTTGGGGCTATTCATGTCGGGACCGGTATATGCCCAAGTTGAGGTGAATCGGATAGAAGTGGCAACGGTGCCGGATTATGCCATCCCGAACGATCCGATTTGCGAGATGCTGTATGCTCCGGATGCGACGCAGTTCTCGGTTTGGGCACCTTCGGCAGACAAGGTTGAAGTGCGCATCTATGCCGATGCCCAAGATGCCGATCCGGAATATGTGCTGGCAATGGAACCTACGCTGAACGGTATGTGGACAAAGTTCGTTGCAGGCGATTGGGAGGGAAAGTTTTATGCTTTCCGTGTGAATTGCAACGGTAGATGGTTGGAAGAGACGCCCGGAATCTTTGCCCGTGCGGTGGGCATCAATGGTGATAGAGGTGCGATTATTAACTTTCAGGAGACCGACCCGGAAGGTTGGGTGGAGGATAAACGTCCGGTAATGACAAATCCTGCTGACATTGTTATCTATGAAATTCACCATCGAGACTTCTCGATTCATGCCTCTTCGGGCGTGAAGCAGAAGGGAAAATTCGTGGCATTGACTGAAGAGGGCACGATGACGATGGATGGGAAAGTTACAGGCATTGACCATTTGAAGGAACTGGGCATCACACATGTACATCTGTTACCCTCTTTCGACTTCGGTTCGATAGATGAATCGCATCTGGAAAAGAATACATATAATTGGGGTTATGACCCAAAGAACTATAATGTACCCGAAGGTTCTTATGCAACTGACCCAGCCAATCCGGCATCACGTATCAAAGAGTTTAAGGAAATGGTGATGGCTTTGCATAAGGCGGGTATCCGTGTAATCATGGATGTGGTCTATAATCATACTTTCTCAGCAAAAGACAGCCCATTCGAGCGCACTGTTCCTGGCTATTTTTTCCGGATGCGTCCAGACGGTTCGTTCTTCAACGGCTCGGCATGCGGGAATGAAACAGCGAGCAATCATGCGATGATGCGCAAATATATGATTGAATCTGTGTGCTATTGGGCGGATGAATACCATATCGACGGATTCCGTTTTGACTTGATGGCGATTCATGACATCGAAACGATGAATGCCATCCGCTGGGCGTTAGACCGTATCGACCCGACCATTCTGACTTATGGGGAAGGTTGGGCTGTGGGAACTTTAGGTTATGATGCGCATAAACTGGCCTATAAAAAATATGCCTACCGGATGCCACGTATCGCTGTGTTCAGCGATAATTTGCGTGATGCCTTGCGTGGGCCGTTTGATAACCATCATAAAGGTGCATTCCTGATAGGCGAGGCGGGACATGAAGAAGAGATAAAGTTTGGCATTGCTGGCGGAGTCTTCCATAAACAGGTGAAAGCACGCGATTTTTGGGCAGGCGAGCCGACGCAGCACATCAGCTATGTTTCCTGCCATGACGACCATTGCCTCAGAGACCGTTTACAGAATACTGCAGGAGTGAATGCATCTGAAGCCGAATTGCTGCGCTTGGATAAGCTGGCTCAGACGGCTGTCCTCACTTCGCAAGGCATTCCTTTTCTCTTTTGTGGCGAAGAACTTTTCCGGACAAAGCAAGGGGTAGGAAACAGTTATAACAGTCCGGACAGCATCAATGCCATCGAGTGGAAGAATAAGACACAATATGCAGACCTTTTTAACTATTACAAAGAATTGATTGCTATCCGGCGGCGTCATTCGGGATTCTATTTAGGCAGTTCGGATAAAGTAAGAAAGCATTTGGAATTCTTTCCCGTGCAGGATAATCTGGTAGCATTCCAACTGAAAGATTTGGAAGGAATAGATGAAGCCAAACGCATCGTCGTGGTGCTGAATAGTAATCGGACAGAACAAACCGTCCGGATTCCGGAAGATGATTATACTGTCTTGGTTTCCAACGGACAGGCGAATCGCAACGGATTGGGGCTTTGTCTCGGCGGAAATATTAGTGTGGCGCCACAATCCGCGCTTATTTTAGTTGTTAATCAAAAATAATCAGAAATACATGAGAATCATACCCGACCACAGTTTTGCCAAGCTTTGGAATATCAGCTTTGGCTTTTTCGGCGTTCAGATTGCTTATGCGCTCCAGAGTGCGAATATCAGTCGAATCTTTTCTACTTTGGGTGCAGATCCGCACGAGTTGAGTTATTTTTGGTTGTTGCCTCCGTTGGCAGGTATTATCATTCAGCCGATTATCGGAGCTGCAAGCGATCGTACATGGACGCGCTGGGGGCGCCGGATTCCTTACTTGTTCCTCGGTGCAACATTGGCACTTATCGTGATGTGCCTGCTCCCGAATGCCGGAAGTTTCGGTATGACGGTTTCCCAAGCAATGATATTTGGACTTATTTCGCTGATGTTTCTCGATACTTCCATCAATATTGCTATGCAACCGTTCAAGATGATGGTGGGTGATATGGTGAACGAAAAGCAGAAAAGTCTGGCTTATTCCATCCAAAGTTTCCTTTGCAATGCTGGGAGTCTGGTAGGCTATCTTTTCCCATTTATCTTCGCGTGGATAGGAATCAGCAATGTAGCTCCAAAAGGCGTGATACCCGATTCGGTAATTTACTCTTTCTATATCGGCGCTCTTATCTTGGTAGCCTGTGTGTTCTATACTGCTTTCACGGTGAAAGAATATCCGCCGAAAGAGTATGCCGAATATCACCAAATAGACACTACGGTGAAGGAAAAAGTCAACATCGTGCAACTGCTACGTCGTGCGCCGTCAGTATTCTGGACGGTTGGCCTCGTGCAGTTTTTCTGTTGGGCTGCATTTATGTTTATGTGGACTTATACCAGCGGTGCCATTGCTGCGAATGCTTTTGATGCACCAACGGTAGAAAAAATCGTACATGGTACACAAGGCTTGGTACTCGATACGCAATCTGCCGCTTATCAGAATGCTGCCGATTGGGTAGGAATCCTCTTTGCCGTACAAGCGATAGGTTCTGTTATTTGGGCAGTAATCATTCCGCAGTTCAAACGGCTCAAGGTGGCTTATACGGTGAGTTTGCTCTTAGGTGGCGTGGGTTTTATTTCTATCTTTTTCGTTCATGACAAATATCTGCTGTTTGCCTCCTTTTTGCTGATAGGCTGTGCTTGGGCTGCGATGCTTGCTTTGCCTTTTACGTTGTTAACTAATGCACTTACGGGTGGGCACATGGGCATTTATCTCGGACTTTTCAATGGTACGATATGCATTCCGCAGATTATTGCGGCGGCTGTCGGCGGCTCGCTTTTGCGTGGGCAAACTGCCGAAGGGATGCTTCCGCCAGAAATCAATATGTTGGTGCTTGCCGGCTTTTTCTTGATAGTCGGTGCCGCTTGCGTCGGTTTTATCAAAGAACATCAGCGAAAGTGATATTGCAACTTCTTCTCACTATTTTGTTTCTCATTCCTTGTACTCACGTGAGACAGTCCCTCTTCTTATTTGAAGAGGCAAGTCCGCTCGATCGGAAGAGACACCCTCTCTCGATCGGAAGAGGCAGGCTCTCTCGGCCGGAAGGGACACCCTCTTTCGACCGTAAGAGGCAAGTTCTTTCGACCGTGTGAACTTACTTCATTCGTTCGAATGAGGGCGTCTCACGTTATTTTTTCATTTAAATTCCGTACTTTTGTAGCAAAATGAAGCGCGATATGAACTTACTGCCAAAGACAAATGCTTTGAGAAAAACGATATTGTTGTATCGCTTCCTGCGCTACCGGAAAGGGTTCGGTGTACATTCGCCTTTTGCTTATGCGTTTATCACGAATGTCATCGACGAGCGGTGTCGTTATTATTGCTATGATGACATCGAGCTGTTGCGCAAGGAGTTGCAGCAGCATGACGTGCAGCCGGTGCGCAAGGAGATAAAGCGTTCGCATGGCGAGCTGCTCTTCCGCGTGGCGAACTATTGCAAACCGAAGCGAATCGTGCAGGTGGGCTCTCCAGCGGGCATCGCTTCGCTCTATCTTACGGCGTATGCGTCTGACGTGAAGTGCCTTGTGCTGGAAAAGAATCCGGAATTCGTGCAGCAAACCCGATGGAGCGCGGCGCGAAAGAAATCGGCTTCCGTGACGGTTCGGCAGGGCGATTATGACAAGACCTTGCCGGAGGCACTGAAGGAATGGGGCAGTGTGGATATGGTATTCTTCCATGCGCCGCATGATTTGACGCAGCAACTGGTAGATGAGGCATTGGAATACGTGCATGCCGGTTCGGTCTTCTTTATCGAAGGAATCCGGGCGAATGCGGAGATGCGCCGGCTTTGGAAGACGCTCTGTGCACGCGAACAGGTGGTGCTGACGTTCGATTTGTACAACATCGGCATCGTCTTCTTCAACAAACGTTTCCACAAGCGGCATTATATCGTGTTCTTTTAGCGAGAAATCTATGAAATAGTCACATTAAACAAACGATTAACTATGAAAGAATGGCGCGATTGGTTTTATTTTTCTGCCGGCGAACGGCGGGCTTTATCGGTTCTTACCTTATTAATTATAGCCACTTGGATAGCTTTGTGGATTACCCACTCTGAGGCAGAACGCGAGGCGGAAGCGCAGGCAACAGAAGCGAGTATGCCGAGAGATACGATTCGGAATAGGATTGCGCCGATACAGGATACGATTCCCCAATCCGTTGCGAAGCCTGAACCCCGGACGGCACCCAAAGCAAATGCGGCACGTACCTTTGCGAAGCCTTTCAAATCGGAGAAGAAACGGTATGTGTCGGATAAATTCCCGAAAGGCACGGTGGTAGAACTGAATGGCGCAGATAGCCTGACGCTGCGGAAAGTTCCCGGAATAGGCGAAGCGTTCTCCCGTCGGATTATCAAGTATCGGGATTTGTTGGGCGGGTTTTATACGGTTGCCCAATTGGCAGAAGTGTACGGAATAGACGAAGAACGTTATGCGGCACTGGCTCCGTGGTTTATTGCCGATACGACGCAGATACGTCCCATCGCCGTAAACCATGCAGACTTCCGCACGTTGATTCGTCATCCCTACCTCAATAAGCAGCAAACCGTTACGCTATTGAACCTCGTCAAGCGGAAAGGACGGTTGAGCGGCTGGAGTGATTTGCGGCTCCTGGAGGAGTTCACGCCCGAAGAGAGGGAGCGGCTGCGCTTCTACTTATCGTTCGAATGAGCGGCTTGGCGGCTTGGACATGGATAACTCTCGGCTTAGTCTTATTGAGGTATTTTGGGATTTTTTTTGTTATCGTGTATCTGAAAGAATAAAAGAAATGCTTACTTTCGTTTCGTCACACAAAAAGTCTTTTATATCATGGAATCAGCACTTTTCTGGATTGTGCCAATATCTTCAATCTTAGCGTTGGTATTGGCGTGGTTTTTTTACAAACAAATGATGCGCGAAAGCGAAGGAACTCCCACAATGATGAAAATCGCTTCGCATGTACGGCAAGGCGCGATGTCTTATCTGAAGCAGCAGTATAAGGTGGTAGCGTTGATATTTTTATGTTTAGTCATACTCTTCTCGATTATGGCTTATGGCTTTAACTTACAGAACGATTGGGTGCCGGTAGCGTTCTTGACCGGCGGCTTCTTCTCCGGATTGTCAGGATTTTTAGGTATGAAGACGGCGACGTATGCGTCGGCTCGTACTGCCAATGCGGCAAGAAATTCGCTGAACGGAGGATTGCGTATAGCCTTCCGCAGCGGTGCCGTTATGGGATTGGTGGTGGTTGGTTTAGGCTTACTGGATATATCTTTCTGGTATCTTTTGCTTGAACACTTCATTCCGGAAGATGCCATGAATCCGACCGCTAAGCTGTGTATGATTACCACGACGATGCTAACCTTCGGAATGGGAGCTTCTACGCAAGCGCTGTTTGCCCGTGTGGGTGGCGGTATTTATACGAAAGCGGCAGACGTGGGAGCCGACTTGGTGGGAAAGGTGGAAGCCGGAATCCCGGAAGACGACCCGCGTAATCCGGCAACGATAGCCGACAATGTGGGAGATAACGTAGGTGATGTAGCCGGTATGGGTGCCGATTTGTACGAATCCTATTGCGGCTCTATCTTGGCAACCTCCGCATTGGGAGCAGCTGCTTTCATCGGAACCGGCAATGTAGATATGCAGTTCAAGGCAGTAATCGCCCCGATGCTGATTGCGGCCGTAGGAATTATCCTGTCTATTATCGGTATCTTCTCGGTAAAGACGAAAGAGAATGCCGGTATGAAGGAACTGCTTAATTCTTTGGCTATCGGAACGAATCTGAGTTCTGTACTTATCGTCATAGCGACTTTTGCTATTTTGTGGACTTTGGGAATCCAGAATTGGGCATTGATTTCTTGCTCGGTGGTAATAGGTCTGTTAGTCGGTGTGGTGATAGGCCGTTCTACCGAATACTATACTTCTCAATCGTATAAACCGACTCAGCGACTGTCTGAAAGCGGTAAGACCGGTCCGGCTACGGTGATTATCTCGGGTATTGGGTTAGGAATGATTTCTACCACAGTTCCGGTGATAGCAGTTGTTGTCGGCGTGATTCTCTCTTATTGGTTTGCTTCCGGCTTCGACTTTGCCAATATTAATATGGGATTATACGGAATTGGTATCGCTGCCGTAGGAATGTTGTCTACATTAGGCATTACTCTGGCGACCGATGCATACGGACCGATTGCCGATAATGCCGGAGGAAATGCCGAAATGAGCGGCTTGGGTGCAGAAGTTCGTAAGCGCACCGATGCATTGGACTCGTTGGGTAATACAACTGCCGCTACCGGAAAGGGATTTGCCATTGGTTCGGCTGCCTTGACCGGCTTGGCTCTTTTGGCTTCATATATTGAAGAAATCCGTATCGGACTGGAACGTTTGGGCACGAAACTGTTGGAACTTCCCAACGGAATCAGCGTGGAGGTACATAACGCTTCCTTTACCGATTTTATGCTCTATTATGACGTTACGCTGATGAACCCGAAAGTCTTGTCGGGAATCTTCATCGGAAGCATGATGGCATTCCTGTTCTGTGGCTTGACGATGAACGCCGTTGGTCGCGCGGCTTCCCACATGGTGGAGGAAGTGCGCCGTCAGTTCCGCGAGATTAAAGGCATCTTGGAAGGAAAGGCAGAGCCGGATTATGCACGTTGTGTGCAGATTTCGACCAAAGGAGCCCAGCGTGAGATGGTATTTCCGTCTTTGTTGGCGATAGCAGCACCTGTTCTTACCGGTATATTCTTCGGTGTTCCGGGTGTAATCGGCTTGTTGATAGGTGGATTATCCTCCGGCTTCGTGCTGGCTATCTTCATGGCAAATGCCGGAGGCGCATGGGATAATGCGAAGAAATATGTGGAAGAAGGAAACTTCGGAGGCAAAGGTGGTGAAGTGCATCGGGCAACAGTCGTAGGCGATACCGTAGGCGATCCGTTCAAAGATACTTCCGGTCCGAGCTTGAATATCCTAATCAAGCTGATGAGTATGGTAGCCATCGTGATGGCCGGTCTGACGGTCAGTTGGAGTCTGTTCTAAGCAAAAGATGACATAAAATCGCATGAATGAAGAGGTTTATCCCAACCGAAAGGGATAAGCCTCTTTTTGTTTCCTGAATTTCAGCCGACCTTTCGATATGTTTATGCCTAACTTTGAGAGACCGTGTGGTAAGGAAAAAGATGGTATAATCGAGTAAAAGAAAAGGCTATCGGGAAAATCGGTTTATCCATAAAGCAGGGATAATCTCATTGCCAAAGTAAAAAAAAACTGAGTTTTGGATAAATCAGTTTCAAAGTTTCCGTTGCCGCACGTCCTCATTGCGTGAGGACTCCACATAGATGGGAGGTATGCTTGTGGAGTCTACGAAAGAGATTCCGGTACATTCACCCATTAGGCATAGCTTTAAGAAGAGAGCAAGTTTGACCACGACACGCTTCATGGGCGTGACGAAGTGTGGGTAAGAGGGTGCAGCGGGGAACAGTCCTTTCAGGTGCTCGAGAACGAAATGTATATAGAAATGTTTGAAGTTGCGGAACGTATTCGTGTGAAAAATAGTGAGTATGGTCATGATTCCCGAGTCGGAAATGCCGAGTTTCCGTTTCCCGCATCCACGATATTTGGGAGTCCCGATTGCTTTTTGGGATATCTCGGATTCAAATTCCCGACAAAAATCATCACAAATGCAAAAGATTTCAGTAATTTTAGACGCGCAGAACATGGCAGAGTATTTGTTTGTATTTTGTTTTTTAGTAACCAAAAGATACAAAATAATCTGCAGTTCTGCACTTTCTCAAGAAACTTTTTATCCAAAACTCAGGTAATATAAGATAACCATTATGATACAAGATAAAGATACCAATTTTGTTTACATAGCAAATAAACTTAGTCAATGGAAAGACTATAGTGTATTTTGCAAAGAATTAATAGCGGTTTTAGACGAGTTGAAAATTCCTTATGGAAGAATTTATGATGCAAAAGATATTTGGACGAGGGATTTCATGCCTATACAGCTTGAAGAAAATGTTTTCTTGAAATACCAATATGCTCCAGATTACCTGGTCAAGATTGAAAAGAGAAAATCATACATCACAGATTGTACAGAAGCGTGTCGAAAATTAGGTATACAATATCGAGAGACAGATATAGTAATTGATGGAGGCAATGTTGTGCTCTGTGGTGATAATGTGGTTATGACCGATAAAGTTTTTACAGAAAACAACAGGGATAAATATGATGTTGACTTTCTCAAACAGTTAGAAGACACTTTCGGACATAAAGTGATTATTATCCCATGGCACGCTACTGGTACATTAGAAGATGAAGAAGCTGATGTTTATGGACATGCTGATGGGTTTATAAAATATTGTGGTGCAAATCGTATTCTCATGGGCAATCATCGTGATTCTGAAGAAGATGAAGCTATTAAGATTCGTCAAATACTTGAAGAAAACGGTTATGCGGTAACAGAAATGTTATTTACAGTACAAGAACCTAGATACGACCTGAATTGGGCATATATCAATTTCCTTCAAGTCGGTAATAATATTATCTTACCGAAGTTCGGCATCAATGAGGATGAACAAGCAAAACGGTTTGTCCAAACAGCATTTCCCTATTGTCGAATACGGCAAATAGACTGTAATGTCATTGCAAAAGATGGAGGTGCATTACATTGCATAACATGGAATATAAAGAAAACGTAGACAATAAACGGATAAAGTATTATTTACCAAAATATTCCAGCACAAAAATTATCTTTTGTCCTCTTATAAATATAAGTAGCTCGCCATAAACAGTCTTCATTTATGACGTGCTATCGGTTATATCCTCTATGTAAGCCTTCGAACAAATACAAGTTGACCAGCAGGGGGTTTGGTTGTAGTTTT
>CAZOKT010000007.1:0-11668 GCA_964580505.1 uncultured Parabacteroides sp.
ACCATACAATAATGCTTTTATCGCTATATACCTATCTCTCAGAGAATAATTTACATATTATGTCGAACTTACGTTATTTATGGTATTAGAGAGTACTATAAATTCACGCTTTTTGTCGTTTTACATGAATGAGTGCGTATATTTTGATGGAAATCAAATATGCAGAATATTATTAAATGATTAATTATGAACAAAAAAATAGAGGCTCCATGCGAATGGCGCCTCTTTTTGTCTTTGGATACGAGTTGAATTAATCATATAAAGATTTGGCAATTCCCAATTCCAGTCCGCGCAATTCGGCCAGTCCACGCAAACGCCCTATGCAAGAATAACCCGGATTGATTTGTGTTTTGCGCAGGTCGTCTACCATCTGATGCCCATGATCGGGGCGTACTGGAATCGACTCTTTCCGGCATTGTTCTACCTCAAGCAAGGCCTTCATTAAGCCATACATATCCACATCGCCTTCCAAATGGTTTGCTTCGAAGAAGTTTCCTTTTGCATCCCGCTTTGTGCTACGCAGATGGACGAAATGGATCCGCTCGCCAAATTCGTGCATCATTGCTATCAAATCATTATCTGCCCGCACACCCAGCGAGCCACTACAAAGACACAACCCATTGGATGGATTAGGCACGTGCTGGATTAAATAGCGGAAATCCGAGGCTGTAGAAAGGATACGGGGTAGGCCTAAGATTGGATAGGGAGGGTCATCGGGGTGAATCACCAATCGGACATCGCATTCGTCTGCCACAGGAGTAATCTCCTTCAGGAAATGCACTAAATGCCTACGTAAGGTATCTGCATCTATCTCTTTATAACGATTCAGTTCATGTTGGAATTGTGCAAGGGTGAAGCTCTCTTCTGAGCCGGGCAAACCGGCAAGGATATTGTGCGTGAGTTGCTCTTTTTCAGCTATGTTCATGGCTTTATATCGCTTCCAAGCACGCTCTTTGTCCGCATCGCTATACTCTGCTTGTGCTTCAGGGCGTTTCAGGATATGCAAATCGAAGGCAAGGAAAGCATCACGTTCAAAACGCAAAGCTTTTGAGCCATCGGGCATCGTATAAGCCAAATCCGTGCGTGTCCAATCCAGAATCGGCATGAAATTGTAAGTAATGCATCGAATATCACAAGCCGCCAGATTACGTATAGTTTGTTTATAATGTTCGATATAACGCCGGAAATCACCCGTTTGTGTCTTGATATGCTCATGTACGGGTACACTTTCCACTACACTCCATGTGAGTCCGGCTTGTGCAATCATCGCCTTTCGTTTTTTTATCTCCTCGATCGGCCATATTTCTCCGTTCGGGATATGATGTAATGCGTGGACAATATCTGTCGCACCTGCTTGCCGGATATCCCATAAGCTGATAGAATCGTTTGGCCCGTACCAACGCCAAGATTGTTTACATAAGTACATGTTATACAAAATAAAAATGAGGAATTACAAATGATAAATTATAATTACAGTATTACAAATTGTTTTTACAATTTACAATGGTAATCAGATAGAAAAAGCATTGAATCCTCCATCAATAACGGTTAATGTTCCGGATACGAACCGTGATGCATCGCTGGCAAGCCATTGGAGGGTACCTAACAGCTCTTCCGGTTTTCCGAATCGCCTAAAAGGCGTATGTGCAAGGATTGCTTCCGAGCGTGGTGTGAGGCTTCCGTCCGGATTCGTAAGCAATGCCCGGTTTTGTTCGGTCAGGAAAAAGCCCGGCGCAATGGCATTCACCCGAATACCTGAACCGAATTTCATAGCCATCTCTCCGCAAAGGTATTGGGTGAAATTCACTATTGCGGCTTTTGCTGCACCATATCCCGCTACGCGCGTGAGGGGACGAAGGGCAGCCTCAGAGGCTATATTGATGATTGAACCTGATTTCTGCCGAGCCATAGCTTGTCCGAATACGATAGTAGGCAAGACGGTACCGAACAGGTTCAGATCGACTACCTGCTGCATGGCTTCTATGTCGAGGTCGAAAAGTGTCTTATCGGGCGGTATTGTGGCTCCTTGTTGGTTCCCTCCCGCACCATTAATCAGGACATCGATACGCCCGTATCGTTCCATAATAAGTCGGTAGTTCTCTTCCAGTAAGTCTTTTTTCAATACATCTGTCGGATAAAATATAGCATCTCCGCTTTGTTGTGCTTCTTCGGCCAGTTGATTTCCCACTTGTTCGTTTCTACCCAAGATTACTACCGAAGCGCCTTGTTCAGCAAAGTGTCTGACCATTGCCTGGCCTAATATGCCCGTAGCGCCGGTTATTACGATGATTCGCCCTTGTACATCGAATAAATTCTTCATATCTTTCTTCAATCAATAATAATTTTATATTTCGGAACTAAAGCCTTCATGATGAGCCATCCTACGAGATAAGCTACCGAACAGATGCAGAAGATGATGAAATATCCGGCCGGTTTGCCTGTAAAGCCCATGAACTCCAATTGTGTCTCTCCGGCATATACGAAAAGGTTTCCCGCACAGGTTTGCATCAACATCGAACTAATCCCTCCCGCCATACCGCCAATACCTGTAACTGTGGCTATGGCTTTCTTGGGGAACATGTCACTCACTGTAGTGAATATATTAGCCGACCATGATTGGTGTGCTGCACATCCGATGCCAATCAAGATAACCGGAAACCACGGAGAAAGTGTCCCTAAAGGTTGAGCCAATAGAACTACCAGCGGGATGAACGCAAATATCAGCATCGCACGCATACGTGCAGCATAAGGATTCTCACCTGTGCGATTGATGAATATCGTAGGTAATTTTCCTCCTATGAGCGAAAGCATCGTGATCGCATAGAGGGTGAATATCAAAGCGATGCCTAATCCTTCGGAGGTTTTGATACCGAATTGCGTATTTAAATAGGAAGGTGTCCAGAAAAGGAAGAACCACCAGACGCCATCCGTGCAGAATTTTCCCAGCAGAAAAGCCCAAGTCTGCCGATAACGAAAGCATTGACGGATAGGCATCTGTTTTTCGCTTTCCGTTTGCCCTTTGGTGAGTTCCGATTCTAATAGTTTATCCTGCTCAATATAACGGAGTTCGGCTTGATTAACAAAGGAGCTTCGGGCAGGTGGCGCATACATGAAAATCCAGAATCCCATCCAGATAAATCCCAATCCGCCGATAATTACAAAGGCCAGTTCCCATCCGAAATGCTTGGCAAGGAGGGGAATCGTGAGCGGAGAAATCAATGCCCCGATAGAAGCTCCCGCATTGAAGATGGAGGTGGCGAATGCCCTGTCTCGTTTCGGGAAATATTCGGCTGTAACTTTCACGGCTACAGGAAAATATCCTGCCTCACCAATGGCTAAAATACAACGTGCTACCAAAAAGAAGTACATACTAATTGTAGAAATTAGTAGGGCTAAATCTCCGGTGGCCTCGATAAGTTGCCTTTTGTTGTCCAGCCCTACGCCTGCCTCTGTAGCTATTCCGCAAAATGCGTGCAGGCAGGCTCCGAACGACCATATGCCTATCGACCACAAATATCCTTTCTTTGTGCCTAACCGATCTATGATATTTCCGGCAAAAAGCATACCTATGGCATAGACTATTGAGAAGGTGGCCGTAATCACGCCATAATGTGCTTCATTCCAATGAAACTCCGGTTTGATGAACTCATCCCACGTCAAAGAGAGCACTTGCCTGTCTAAATAGTTGATAGTTAAGGCAAGAAACATCATCATACAGATAGTCCATCGATAGTTTGTCATCTTTTCCATAATCAGGATTCTTTTGCATTACAAATAATTTCCAGGCATTTATCACATAGCTTTGTAATGGCTACCCAATTCTCATCCTCGATGATTTTTTTCGAGAAAAGCTTTGAGCCCATACCCACACACGTAGTCCCAGCCTTTATCCAGTCAGAGAGGTTCTCTGTGGTAGGCTCTACGGCACCTGTAGCCATAATCATTGTCCAAGGGAGGGGGGCTTTGACATTCTTTACAAAAGAGGGACCGCCCACGCTTCCCGCCGGAAAGATTTTCACCATATCGCATCCTACTTCTTGCGCCATGCCTATTTCTGTAACAGAACCGCATCCGGGAATGTAAGGAACCAAATGCCGGTTGCACACCTTTGCCACGTCTGTGTTCAGGTAAGGACCTACAATAAAGTCCGCTCCGTATTGCATATAGAGCGCAGCCGTAGGTGCATCGATTATCGTTCCTGCTCCCATTCGCATATGAGGGCACTCATAGTGGGCATAACTGATTAATTCTTTGAATACTTCGATGGCGAAATCGCCTCTATTGGTAAACTCAAAAGCTCTTATTCCTCCTTCATAACAAGCCTTCAATACGGATTGTGCCGTTTGTGTATTCTGATGATAAAACACCGGAATCAGGCCGGTTTGTTGCATGGACTGCAACACTTGTATTTTTGAAAACTTAGCCATAAGAATGTGTTTTAACATAGTTATTGATTAAAGTCTGCATGCTTTTCCAAGCAGATGGGCAAATATACCTATTTATTTTAATATGACATAGATTTCCTTCCCATTTTCTTCCTGTAATCTTATGCCTGATTATGCCTATATTTCGTGCGGAATATAAGCATAAATCGTATGGAATGTGGCGATGCTTTTTTCTTCTTCTGTAATTAGTTCTTGTTCCCCTGCGGAATAATTTATAGTTTTGCGGCAAATCTTTTAAGTTTATTGTATGGAACGAATCGCAATCAAAATAGGAAGCAACGTTTTAGGACGTACTGACGGAAAGCTAAACATTGCTCGATTGGCTACGTTGGTCGACCAGATAGCAGAGTTGCACAGACGCGGTTATGAAATTATCCTTATCTCATCTGGCGCGGTGGCCTCTGGATGTGGGGAGATTGGGGTTGATGCTTCATTAGACAAGACCTCAGCACGCCAGCTTTATTCTGCTATTGGTCAGGCAAAACTTATCAATCGGTATTACGATTTCTTTCACGAATATGGCATTTTGTGCGGTCAAGTGTTGACAACAAAAGAGAGTTTTGCCACTCCGACGCATTACGAAACGCAACAACATTGTATGGAAGTAATGATGCAGCATGGCGTTATTCCGATTGTTAATGAGAACGATACCGTATCTGTAACGGAATTGATGTTTACGGATAACGACGAATTGGCTGGATTGATTGCGGAAATGATGCAAGTCCGTACACTTATCTTGTTGACCGATGTGAAGGGAATTTATGATGGTGACCCTACTTGTCCGGAGAGTCGGGTAATCCCATATGTACATCCTGGCGAATCGTTGGAGCAATATATCCGTACTACGACCTCTTCTCGAGGACGAGGAGGCATGACATCGAAGTATCGGATTGCACGCCGAGCTTCTGAACATGGTATCCGGGTGATTATTGCTGACGGGACGCAAAAGAATATCCTGCTTTCTCTCTTTGATGTTCCGGAACATACGCTTTGTACGCAATTCCTTCCGAGTTCGAACGTTATATATAAGAAGTCTGTTGTTGAACAAACGCAGCAGCTCATAGATGAAGCGGCTCAATCTTTTGATGCGCTCCAGCGTCTCACGGAGGAGCAAGTGTGCCGTGTCTTGCACGAGCTTCGTGAAGAACTATTGCTCCAGATTCCTGCTATTCTGGTGGAGAATGCAAAGGATTTGGCACGAATGAGTCCGGAGAATCCTAAATATGACCGATTGAAACTCACCGAAGCGCGCATCACAGATATGGCGGATAGTGTGGCGCATGTTGCCGAGTTACCTTCTCCGCTCTATCATCTGCTCGGTAGCAATACGCGTCCGAACGGTATGACAATAAAAAAGATGAGTGTGCCGTTTGGCGTTATCGGGATAATTTATGAAGCACGCCCTAATGTTACGACGGATGTCTTTGCACTCTGTTTCCGTAGCGGAAATGTTTCTGTTTTGAAAGGCGGTTCGGATGCAGCTTGTACGAATCGGATGTTGGTGCAGATTATCCGGGAGGTGCTGTGCCATAACGGAATCTCGCCGGAAGTCTGTACGCTTCTGCCTTCCAGTCGGGAAGCGACAACGGTTTTGCTGGAGGCTACAGGGAAAGTCGATTTGCTGATACCGCGCGGCAGTGCTGAGCTTATTCGTTCGGTGCGTGAACAGGCACGAGTGCCGGTGATTGAAACAGGAGCTGGGGTTTGTCACCTTTATTTTGATGAGGCGGGAGATGTGTCTATCGGGCGGCAAATCATCTTCAATGCCAAAACTCGGCGAGTGTCGGTTTGTAATGCATTGGATTGTGTGTTGATCCATCGTCATCGTCTGCCTGATTTGCCTGAACTTTGTGCGTCTTTGGCGGAGAAAAATGTTCGTATCGAAGCGGACGAAGAGGCATATCAAATATTATCGGGACATTATCCGGTACATCTTTTGATGCCTGCGACGGAGGATTCTTACGGGAAAGAGTTCTTGGATTATATCCTTAGCATCCGTACTGTAGGCTCCCTACAAGAAGCATTGGAACATATTGCTCGATATGGTTCACGGCATAGCGAATGTATTATTTCCGAAGACCGGCAAGCGATTTATGCGTTTCAGACGTATGTCGATGCAGCTTGTGTGTATAGCAACGTGTCAACGGCCTTTACCGATGGCGGACAGTTCGGTTTCGGTGTGGAAATAGGGATTAGCACGCAAAAACTTCATGCGCGAGGTCCCATGGCACTACCTGAGCTTACGACCTACAAATACCTTATTGAAGGACACGGGCAAACACGCGATTCGTGAAATCTTCATCGACGAGATTCCTATTCTGTTGTCGATAATATAAAAGATTGGCTAATAGTAAAATCTGTTTTAGGGGGGGGATTTTTCAATCTTTGAGTAAGAACACCTGCAAATGACGTAAGGGCAGAATCATTCAGCCCTTACGAAATTATATTTCAATCCTTTTTCTCCAAAAGCTTTGCCTCATCCCAAATGGCATCCATTTCGGCAAGTGTCATGTCTTTGAGCGAACGTCCTTGTTGGAAAGTCTTTTCTTCCAGATAATTGAACCGGCGAATGAATTTCTGGTTCGTCCGCTCCAACGCATTATCCGGATTAATTTTATAAAGACGTGCGGCGTTAATGAGGCTGAAGAAGAGGTCTCCGAATTCTGCTTCCATCTGGTCTGCATCCATCTTGCCGATTTCTTCTTTCAGTTCTGTAAATTCTTCGTGCACTTTGTCCCACACTTGCTCGCGTTCTTCCCAATCAAATCCGACATTGCGCACTTTGTCCTGAATGCGATAAGCCTTAACCAACGATGGGAGAGATTTAGGTACGCCGGCGAGCACGGTTTTGTTCCCACCTTTCTCCTTCAACTTGAGTTGCTCCCAATTCTGTTCCACCTGTCCGGACGTATTAGCTTTTACATTCCCAAAAACATGCGGATGGCGATAAATCAATTTATCGCAGAGACTGTCGCAAACGTCTTTGATGTCAAACGCTCCTTTCTCGTCTCCGATTTTCGCATAAAAGATGATATGCAGCAGCAAATCGCCCAACTCTTTCTTAATATCGGAGTTGTCTTCGCGCATAAGAGCTTCGCTCAATTCGTAGGTCTCTTCAATTGTGTTTGTGCGCAAGCTCTCGTTTGTTTGCTTACGGTCCCACGGACATTTTATGCGCAATTCATCCAATATGTCCAATAGCCGGCCGAATGCTGCCATCTTTTCTTCTTTTGTATTTCCCATTGTTTTCTGTTTTTATTCTTGTTTTCTTCTTATTATTAAAGAAGGGCGGAATTGTCCGCCCTTACCATTAATTACTTTTTAAACTCTTGTAATCCTCTTTCTAAGAATTGAATGTATTTATTGACATCTTCGTCGAATGCGTAGGAAGGTGCTAATGGTTTGCCTGCATTATCCAGAAGAATATAGAATGGCTGCGCATTTGCTCCAAATTTGTAGCGTTGGAGGTAACTCCATTTGTCACCGATGGTGCGAAGCGTACGAGTCTTACCGTTCTCCTGAATCCGAATTGGTTCCGGCAATTTGGTTTTGTCATCGACCATTAACGTAATCAGCACATAGTCATTTTCCAAGATATCCTTTACGCGAGTATCTGTCCAAACAGAGGCTTCCATCTTTCGGCAATTGACGCAACCGTATCCGGAGAAATCAATCATCACTGGTTTGTTGTGCTGTTTTGCATACGTCATGCCTGCTTCGTAGTCGTCAAATGCGGCGTGCACTTCATTGTCGTACAAATTGAAGTCTTGTGTGTATAATGGTGGAGCGAATGCACTGATAGACTTGAGTGGAGCACCCCAAAGTCCCGGAATCATATAAATCGCAAAAGCAAATGAGATAATCGCCATAAAGAGACGTGGTACCGAGACATATTTCAGGTCGCTATCGTGGCTGAACTTAATCTTTCCCAATAAATAGCATCCCAACAAGGCGAAGATGACAATCCACAATACGAGGAAAGTCTCTCTGTCCAGTAGACGCCAACCATAGGCAAGGTCTGCTACGGATAAGAACTTTAAAGCCAAAGCCAACTCAAGAAAACCTAAAACGACCTTAACGGAGTTTAACCAACCACCGGATTTCGGCATACTCTGAAGGAGATTTGGAAATATGGCGAAGAGGCTGAACGGAATAGAGAGAGCTAATGCAAACCCGAACATTCCTACAGCCGGACCAATTGTTGCCCCCATCGTAGCTGCTTGTACTAACAATGTCCCGATAATCGGACCGGTACAAGAGAAGGAAACCAGCACCAATGTGAAAGACATAAAGAAGATGCTGATGATTCCGGTCGTCGAGTCTGCTTTGCTGTCCAATTTGTTCGTCCATGAAGATGGCAATACCAATTCGAATGCGCCCAGGAATGATATGGCAAACAATACCAAAAGCAAGAAGAAAATGATATTAAATATAGCATTCGTAGAGAGGTCGTTCAATGCACTGGCTCCGAATATACCTGTTATCAGCAGACCTAATACCAAATAGATAACGATGATGGAAATCCCATAAGTGATAGCGTCGCGTATTGCTTTCTTGCGGTCTTTGGTACGCTTGAGGAAGAAACTGACCGTCATCGGAATCATCGGCCAGACGCATGGTGTCAAGAGAGCAATCAATCCGCCAAGGAATCCCGCAAAGAAAATGAATATCCAACTGGTGTCCGTGGCGGAAATCGTTGCATCGCCAAAGGCTTTCAATTCATCAATAACCGGAGTCCATAAGTCGGCCGATTGATACACTTGCGGTTCTTCGTCTGGAACATATTCCGGAGTTGCCGCAGTAGTTTCGTCTATATCGGTCGATTCAGTGATGACTTCGGCTGTTTCTTCCGTAGATTGGCTACCGGTCGTTGCCAATGCCGCCAATGTTTTCTCTACATTAATATCTTTTTGGGTGAATGCGAACTCTTCTTGTTCGGGAGGGAGGCAATTCTCATCGTTGCAAGCCATGTATTCCACATAACCGCTTAGCTGAAGGTTCTTCGGGTCGGTTACCTCAATCTTCTGCCGGAAAGTAACCTCATTCGCAAACCAACGCAACTCCATTTTGAATTGTTCATCAAATACCGTTGTAGCTTCTTTGGAAGCAACGGGTGAACCTACTGTTTTTGCACCTTTCAGGTTCTCGAAAGAAAACGAGGTAGAGATGGGTCCGCCTTCCGGTAAGTTCATATCATACAAATGCCAGCCGGCATCCAATGTGGCTGAGAATACAAGTGTCTTTTCAGTGGTTTCCGAGTCTTCCAACTGTATTTTCCATTTCACAGGCGTCAGTATCTGTGCCTGTACGGCTAATGCTACGAATGTCAGCATCAGCAGAGATACGAATCTTTTCATGTTCTTCCTTTTTATTTTACCAGTTTTTACTTGTCAATGATTTGAATGCATCCGGAATGCGTGTATCGAAGCGCATCTCTTTGCCCGTATCCGGATGGATGAAGTAGAGCCGTTGGGCATGGAGCATTACTCGGCCGGTCGGGTCTGTCTCCGCACCATATTTGTTGTCTCCGGCTATCGGATGACCGATATATTCCATTTGCGCACGGATTTGATTTTTCCTGCCTGTCTCCAAGTTCAGTTCCAATAGCGAATATTTACCGTTGGTACGCAACAGCCGGTAACGTGTGATAGCCTCTTTCCCGCCTTCCGGAACAACGTACACGCGCGCTTCGGTATTTTCTTTCAGGTTGGTGGTAATCAGGTCTGACTCTTTTTCCGGCTTTCCTTCCACGACGGCTACATAAGTGCGCTCCGTTATCATCTCGTTCCAGTTTGATTGCATCTTTTCTTGGACAGCACGTGTCTTGGCAAACATCATCAACCCGGATGTGTCGCGGTCTAAGCGATGCAGGACAAATAACTTATTGCGCGGGTCGCACTTCTTCAGGTAATCGCTCAGGATATGGTAGGCAGTGCGTTCGTGTACTTTCGCGGTCGATACAGAGAGCAGTCCCTCGCGTTTATTGACCACAAGCAAGAAATCGTCTTCATATATGAGATTCAGCAATTGATTGTTGAAAGGCACTTTGCCCCGTTCGTGGCTAATCGTAACGACATCGCCCGCTTGCAAAGGCGTATTGAATTGTGTCGTGCGTTGTCCGTTGACAAGGATTTGCCCGTGTTGCAACAGACCTTTGACCGATGATTTGCTTTGTTCTTTCAATAATTCAAACAAAAAAGGGAGCAGGGTCGTTTCCTGCTCTATCGTAATGTTTCGTCCGCGAGGCGTATGTCCTATCTTTTTGTTGCGTTTAAAGCGTCTGTTCATATTTATATTTAAAATAATGTATGCGCCTACAAAGATACGGGCTTTTTTGGTATTCGTGAAAATTATTTGTTCCTTTGTCTTATGGAAAAAGCAGAAAACTAAGGGACTTAAATCGCTTTGAACATAAGGAGGAAAATATGAAAAAGCTAAGTTGTTTGAAACAAATGTTTGCCTTGTTTCTGGGGATTATCTGTTTGACAAGCGGTAGAGCAGAGGAGCGCAAGCATTTGAATATCGTATTTATCGGGAATAGCATTACGCACGGTGCCGGATTGGATAAACCTTCGCATGAGGCGCCACCCGTACAGGCGGTGATGTATTTAGGCAGGCAGTCGGGAATAGGCGAGGTGAAGTTTAGCAATCAGGGGGTGAGCGGCTGCACGACGGTCGATTATCTTCCGGAGACGCACACGTTGTTTGAAAACGCGAAAAATGCAGCAATCCAGTTTGCGGATGAGGACTGGGCTACGCTAATCTTCTCAATTATGCTGGGGACGAACGATAGTGCGATTCAGGGAACAAACGGGGCACCAGTCTCTCCGGAGCAATATTTAGAGAATATGACGCAGATTATTGACACCTTGCTGGAGACTTATCCGAAGTGCAAAGTCGTGGTGCATCGTCCGATATGGTACAGCCCGAATACTTACAACAACACGAAATACATGCAAGAAGGCTTGGAACGGCTCATCTCTTATACGCCGATGATTCAGAAACTGGTGGATAATTATTCGGAAAAGGCACCGGAACGGGTATTCTTGGGCGACACAGACGGCTTCGAGCATTTTAAGGAACAACCGGACAAGTTCCAGCATGAGCAGGGCAATGCCGGCATCTTTTTCCTGCATCCCAATAAAAAAGGTGCCAAAGAGCTGGGCGAGCTATGGGGAAAAGCGCTCTATAAGGTCGTTAGCCAGTGAAAAGAAAACGGAAAC
>CAZOKT010000007.1:11768-25326 GCA_964580505.1 uncultured Parabacteroides sp.
GACTAATCCCGCAGGATTTTTGTTTTCGTGTCACACGAAAGGGGGAAATTTTAATGATAAAATGCAAGCGGAGCCGGATTTTGGATTGATATTTGAAAGAAAACTTGATAATGTTATATTAAATCCTTTGCAGATTAGAATTATTGTCCTACATTTGCAGCGTCAAACAAAAAACAAAGGAAAAAAGATGTTGAACCATTCATTGCATATTATTCTCGTCGTGAACTTGCTATTTGTTAGCCGGTAAGGAGAAGGGTATGCGAGAAAATGATAAATCCTTGAAAATAATCTTACAGCCTTTCTCCGGAAGAGAAAGGCTTTTTCTTTTTGAGGAGCCAAACAAGATAAGTCAAAACAAAAGGAAGAACATAAAATGAAAAATCCGTTGAGAAGTTCATTCAGTACAGAAGGCCGCAGAATGGCGGGCGCACGCGCATTGTGGTGTGCGAATGGTATGAAGCAGGAGCAATTCGGCAAACCGATTATCGCGATAGTCAATTCTTTTACGCAGTTTGTCCCGGGACATGTGCATTTGCATGAAGTCGGACAGTTGGTGAAGCAGGAGATTGAGAAACTGGGGTGCTTCGCAGCGGAATTCAACACCATCGCCATCGACGACGGGATTGCGATGGGGCACGACGGAATGCTCTACTCGTTGCCTTCGCGCGACATAATCGCAGACAGTGTGGAGTATATGGTGAATGCCCACAAGGCGGATGCGATGGTATGCATCAGCAATTGCGACAAAATCACGCCGGGGATGCTCATGGCAGCGATGCGCCTGAATATTCCTACGGTATTCGTTTCAGGAGGCCCGATGGAGGCAGGAGAATGGAACGGACGGCACTTAGACCTTATCGATGCGATGATAGAAGCGGCAGATACCTCTGTCAGCGACGCGCAAATAGCCGAAGTGGAGCGTCATGCCTGCCCCGGATGCGGCAGTTGCTCCGGAATGTTCACCGCAAACTCGATGAACTGCCTGAACGAAGCCATCGGACTGGCATTGCCCGGAAACGGGACGATAGTAGCTACGCACGCCAATCGTACCCAGTTGTTCCGGGATGCAGCGAAGTTGATTGTAGAAAATGCCTATAAATATTATCGGGACGGGGATGATTCGGTGCTCCCGCGCTCCATCGCCACGCGGCAGGCTTTCCTCAACGCGATGTCATTGGATATTGCGATGGGAGGCTCTACAAACACAGTGCTTCACCTCTTGGCAGTAGCCCATGAGGCTGAGGCGGATTTCTCAATGGATGACATCGACGCATTATCCCGAAAAATCCCGTGCTTGTGCAAAGTCGCTCCGAATACACACACTTACCATATTCAAGATGTGAACCGCGCCGGCGGAATCCTCTCGATTATGAACGAACTGCTGAAGGCAGGGCTGGTAGATGGGAATGTGAAAAGAGTTGACGGAATGACCCTCTCGGAAGCTGCCGATTTATACGCCATCACCTCTCCGCACGTAACGGAGGAAGCTCTCCGCAAATATACAAGTGCGCCGGGCAATCAGTTCTGCCTGACGATGGGCGCACAAGCCAATTACTACAAAGAATTAGACAAAGACCGCGCGACAGGATGTATCCGCGATGTCGCTCATGCTTATTCCAAAGATGGAGGCCTGGCGGTATTGAAGGGAAACATCGCGCAAGACGGATGTGTAGTAAAGACGGCCGGGGTAGATGAGAGTATCTGGCGATTCGTCGGGACGGCCAAGGTGTTCGATTCACAGGAAGCAGCCTGCGAAGGAATCTTGGGCGGACGGGTAGAATCCGGCGATGTAGTCGTCATCGCATACGAAGGACCCAAGGGGGGACCGGGAATGCAGGAAATGCTCTACCCGACGTCTTACATCAAGAGCCGCCACTTAGGAAAGGAGTGTGCTTTGATAACAGACGGACGGTTCAGCGGCGGAACCTCCGGACTCTCCATCGGACACATCTCGCCGGAAGCTGCCGCCGGAGGAAATATCGGATTGGTGAAAGAGGGTGATATCATCGAGATAGATATTCCGAATAGGACAATCAATGTACGCCTGTCGGACGAAGAGCTGGCCGAACGACGCCAAGCGGAGGAATCGCGCGGCAAACAAGCCTTTACGCCTCCTTTCCGTCAGCGTAACGTATCGAAGGCACTGAAAGCATACAGCAGAATGGTATCAT
This sequence comes from uncultured Parabacteroides sp., assembly GCA_964580505.1. Classification (GTDB taxonomy): domain Bacteria; phylum Bacteroidota; class Bacteroidia; order Bacteroidales; family Tannerellaceae; genus Parabacteroides. Next base: position 13,940 of record CAZOKT010000007.1, read on the forward strand.
CGGCCGATAAAGGCGGAGTAAGAATTATCGATTAATGGAGAAGATTATGGAAAAAGATAGAATCACAGGTTCGGAGGCGCTCATGCGCTCCTTAGAGAATGAAGGCGTACAGACTATATTCGGCTACCCGGGCGGTTCGATTATGCCCGTATTCGATGCCCTATATGACCATCGCGACCGATTGAATCATATATTGGTGCGCCATGAACAGGGTGCGGCACATGCCGCCCAAGGATTTGCCCGTGTTTCCGGTAAGGTAGGTGTTTGTCTGGTAACCAGTGGTCCGGGCGCCACGAATACGATTACCGGAATTGCAGATGCCATGATAGATAGTACGCCGATAGTGGTAATTGCCGGGCAAGTAGGTGCCGGCTTCTTAGGTACGGATGCTTTTCAGGAAGTAGACTTAGTGGGTATTACGCAGCCGATAACCAAATGGAGTTACCAGATTCGTCGCGCGGAAGATGTAGCGTGGGCAGTATCTCGGGCTTTTTACATTGCCCGTAGCGGACGTCCCGGTCCCGTAGTATTGGATTTTGCGAAAAATGCCCAGACCGAAGAGACTGAATATGAACCGGTAATAGTGGACTTCATCCGCAGTTATGACCCAGACCCGGAGATAGATCGCAAGGCAATAGGTGAGGCAGTTGCATTGATTAACGAAGCAAAGAAGCCTTTTGTTTTGGTGGGACAAGGTGTAGAGCTGGGCAATGCGCAGGCGGAGTTGAGAGCATTCATTGAAAAAGCGGATATACCTTGCGGTTGTACGATGTTGGGTCTTTCTGCTTTGTCTTCTTCGCATCCTTTGAATAAAGGAATGTTGGGCATGCATGGAAACTTGGGCCCAAACGTAAAAACCAATGAGTGCGATGTCTTAATAGCTGTAGGAATGCGTTTCGACGACCGCGTTACGGGAAAGTTGGATACCTACGCCAAACAAGCCAAAGTAATACATTTGGATATTGATCCTTCGGAAATAGGGAAAAATGTTCCGGTGGATGTTCCTATCTTGGGAGATTGCAAGAAGACTTTGGCCTTATTGACCGAATTAATCCAGAAGAATACGCATACGGAATGGATAGACAGTTTTTCTTCATATGAAGAGACAGAGTATAATCAAGTAATCCGGCGTGAAGTATTTCCTGCGGAAGGACCTTTGAATATGGGCGAAGTTGTCCATGCAGTCAGTGAAGCAACAGGTAATAACGCTGTTTTGGTTACAGATGTCGGACAGAACCAGATGATGGCTTGCCGTTATTTCAAGTTCTCACAGCAACGCAGCATTGTAACTTCGGGCGGTCTGGGTACGATGGGCTTCGGACTCCCTGCCGCAATAGGTGCTACTTTCGGAAGACCTGACAGGCTGGTCTGTGTGTTCATGGGAGATGGCGGTTTGCAAATGACTATGCAGGAGTTGGGTACGGTGATGGAGCAAAAAGCACCCGTAAAGATTATCCTTTTGAATAATAATTATTTGGGAAATGTTCGCCAATGGCAGGCGATGTTTTTCAACCGGCGTTATTCTTTTACGCCAATGATGAACCCGGATTATATGCAGATTGCCGAGGCTTATGGCATTCCTTCCCGCAGAGTGATGGAACGTGCGGAGCTGAATGAGGCTATCCGCGAGATGCTGTCGACCGACGGGCCTTTCCTCTTGGAAGCATGTGTGGTGGAGGAAGGAAATGTCCTGCCTATGACGCCTCCGGGTTATTCTGTTAATCAAATGTTATTAGAGTGTTGAGATTATGGAAAATAAGACATTATATACAATTATCGTTCATTCGGAAAACATTGCCGGCATTTTGAATCAGATTACAGCTGTCTTTACGCGACGTCAGATCAATATAGAGAGCTTGAATGTCTCGGCATCTTCTATTAAAGGTGTGCACAAATATACCATCACTTGTTGGACTACGCCGGATAGCATCGAGAAGGTAGTCCGGCAAATCGAAAAGAAAATGGACGTCATTCAGGCGCACTACTTTACAGACAGCGAAGTCTTCCTGAGGGAAATCGCTTTGTATAAAGTCTCGACACCTGAGTTCCAGAAAAGTTCGGAGCCGTCAAAGATTATACGCCGCTACAGTGCGCACATCGTCGAGGTAAACCCTATCTTTTCGATTGTCGAAATGGTAGGCATGAGCGACGAGATCACCGCGCTGTATCAGGATTTGCGGGCGGCAAATTGCGTCTTGCAGTTCGTCAGGTCTGGACGGGTGGCGGTTTCGACGAGCTGTTTCGAGCGCGTCAATGAATACTTGGCGCATCGGGAAGAGCGTTACCAACGGGAAAAGATGCATTGATGGCGGCAGAAAGTCATTACGCTGGCGCACTCTTGTTCTAACCTGAGCGGTACATAGGTTTAACCTTTGAGGCACTTAGGTAGTACCTCCGAGGCACTTAGGTTGCACCTCTGAGGCACTTAGGTTGAAAGGGAGATGCGCAGACATAAAACGAAAGTACAATTATTCATTTATTAAAATAAGAAGAAAATGGCAATTATGAATTTTGGCGGTGTGGAAGAAAACGTAGTAACCCGCGAAGAATTTCCTTTGGAAAAAGCAAGAGAAGTATTGAAAGATGAAGTCATCGCCGTATTGGGATACGGTGTGCAAGGCCCCGGCCAGAGCCTGAACTTGCGCGATAATGGCTTCAATGTGATTGTAGGGCAGCGCCCGGGCAAAACATACGACAAAGCTGTGGCCGACGGATGGGTACCCGGAGAGACTCTCTTCAGTATCGAAGAAGCCTGCGAGAAGGCAACAATCATTCAGGTACTTCTCTCGGATGCGGCTCAGATAGCTTGCTGGCCTACGATTAAGAAGCACCTTACAGCCGGAAAGGCGCTATATTTCTCACACGGATTTGCTATCACCTACAACGACCGGACGCACATCGTTCCCCCGGCGGATGTAGATGTGATAATGATTGCTCCGAAGGGATCGGGCACGTCGTTGCGCCGGATGTTCCTTCAGGGCAGAGGATTGAACTCCAGCTATGCCATCTATCAGGACGCGACGGGGCGCGCTTGGGAACGTGTCGTTGCACTGGGCATCGGCGTAGGTTCGGGCTATCTCTTTGAAACGACGTTCAAGAAAGAGGTTTACTCCGATTTGACCGGCGAGCGGGGTACATTGATGGGGGCTATCCAAGGTCTTCTGTTGGCTCAATACGAAACACTCCGCGAGCACGGACATGAACCCTCCGAGGCATTCAATGAAACCGTCGAAGAGCTTACGCAGTCGCTCATGCCGCTCTTTGGCGAGAACGGAATGGACTGGATGTACGCCAACTGCTCTACTACGGCACAACGTGGCGCACTGGACTGGATGGGTCCGTTCCACGATGCGGTGAAACCGGTGTTTGAGAAACTTTACAACGAAGTGGCTTGCGGAAACGAAGCGCAACGCTCCATCGATGCAAATTCGCAGCCGGATTATCGCGAGAAACTGAACGAAGAGTTGAAAGCCTTGCGCGAAAGCGAAATGTGGCGCGCAGGCGCAGTTGTACGCAAACTCCGTCCGGAGAACAACTAAAGTCCGAGTATCCATAGAAAAAGAACAGGGCACGGAAGAACGAAAGTTCCGTGCCCTTGCTTTTTATAATGCGGATAGGAGAGACCCTTCTCCTATACCTCTTCCGTTAAACTCCTCTGCCGGTCTTGCAAAATGTCTTCCATCTGCTCTTTAGCCCAGTGGATAAGTGAATTCAGATGAGGAAGCAGAGACAATCCGCGCTCCGTCAACGAATATTCTACCTTTGGGGGAATTTGCGCATAAACTTTGCGACGGACAATCCCGTCTTGCTCCAAGGTGCGAAGTGTCACCGTGAGCATTTTCTGCGATATGTCGGGAATGGTGCGCTGAAGCTCCCCGAATCGCATGACCGGAAATTGCTCTAAAGTGAATATCACAAGTATCGACCATTTATCACTGATGCGGGAAAGTATATTCCGTATCGGGCAATTCTTAATGAAAATCTCGTCTTTCAATTTATCGGGTTCCATGAATGTCTGCATTGAAATATACCGCAAAAATAACGTAAAAAGGAGAATGGTGCAAATTTGTCTATACTGCTATATTAAAATGAGTTAAAGCAGAAAATACAAAAACCTTATATTCAATAATAGTATCTGTACGGTAAGTAAATGAATGCAGAGTGCCTACTTGTTTTTATCTGGGAATGTGTACAATTTTGCACGGTAAAAAAGAACGAGATAACCACTTAAAAGTATTTATTATGAAAAATGTAGTATTGATTGGTGCAAGCGGCTTCGTAGGAAGTGCTCTATTGAATGAATTATTGAACAGAGGACATCGGGTAATCGCAATCGTACGTGACGGCTCAAAAATCAAGGTCAGTTCTCCCTCTTTAGTAGTAAAAGAGATTGATGTGGAAGATATGCCGGCCATGATAGAGGCAATGAAAGGTCAGGACATAGTTATCAGCGCATACAACCCGGGATGGTCTAACCCCAATATGTATGAGGACACACTGCGTGTCTATCCGAAAATATTGGAGGAAGTAAAGGCTTCGGGCGTACAACGGATTCAAATCGTAGGTGGAGCCGGAAGCCTGTTTGTAAAGCCCGGCGTGCGATTAGTCGATACAGGAACATTGCCCGAAGCTTGGTTGCCGGGAGTCAAATCGATGGCGAAGTTCTACCTGGAGACGTTAGTGAACGAGAAAGAGGTTGATTGGGTGTTCTTCTCGCCTGCTGCCAATCTGGGGAATCTTACGTCAGGAGTGCGTACCGGCAAGTTCCGTTTGGGTAAGGATGACCTGATTGTGGATGAGAAAGGGGAGAGCTTCATCTCCGTAGAGGATTATGCAATGGCTATGGTAGATGAAATGGAACAGGAACATCATCACCGGGAGCGGTTCACCATCGGTTATTGATACCGGTACGGATACTGGGCAATCCCTATGTAAGGTTCACGATAAACCGTGCGTTTCATGACTACAAAACGCACGGTTTATCGGCATAAAGTCATTTGAAGGTCGTATGCAAAAGCACCTCTCTTGAGCACTGCGCGAAATTCTTGTCCGTTTTCCGCGCTCTTTCCCTTTTTTTATCGTATCTTTGTCCGTCGGGCGTGTCGCCTCAGGAAATAAACAGTATTAATAAGCCTTATTAAATAAAAAACATGAAAGTAGATGTTTTATTAGGATTGCAATGGGGAGACGAAGGCAAAGGTAAAGTAGTTGACGTCTTGACCCCCAAGTATGATATAGTCGCTCGTTTTCAAGGCGGGCCGAATGCCGGACATACCTTAGAGTTCGAAGGTGAGAAGTATGTGCTGCGCTCTATTCCTTCCGGAATCTTTCAGGGAGGAAAGGTGAACGTGATAGGCAACGGCGTAGTGCTCGACCCTATCTTATTCAAAGAAGAGGCGGAGGCACTGGCAGTAAGCGGGCATGACATCACGAAGCAATTATATATATCGAAGAAAGCACACCTGATATTACCTACGCACCGTGTCTTGGATGCCGCGTATGAGGCAGCTAAAGGAGCCGGCAAGATTGGCACGACAGGCAAAGGCATCGGTCCGGCTTATACGGACAAGGTGAGCCGTAACGGGGTGCGCGTCGGTGATTTATTAGGCGACTTCGAGGCGATTTACGGTGCAGCCAAAGCACGCCATGAGGCTATCCTGAAGTCGATGAACTATGCGTATGACATTACCGAGCAGGAAGCCAAGTGGATGGATGCACTGAACTACCTGAAGCAATTCAAGCTGATAGATAGCGAACACTTCATCAATAACCTCTTGAAGGAGGGAAAGAACGTACTTGCGGAAGGAGCGCAGGGCACGATGCTGGACGTGGACTTCGGTTCGTATCCGTTTGTTACCTCTTCGAATACGATTTGCTCGGGTTGCTGCACGGGATTAGGCGTGGCTCCGCGTAACATCGGCGAGGTATATGGCATCTTCAAGGCTTATTGTACGCGTGTGGGCAGCGGTCCTTTCCCTACGGAACTGTTTGATGAGGTAGGCGAGGAGATAGGCCGTTTGGGGCATGAGTTCGGAGCCGTTACCGGACGTAAGCGTCGTTGTGGATGGATAGATTTGGTGGCTTTGAAATATGCAGTGATGATTAACGGCGTAAGTCAGCTGATTATGATGAAGAGCGACGTGCTGGATTCCTTCGAGACCATCAAAGCGTGTGTGGCTTATAAGATAAATGGAGAAGAAACAACCGAATTCCCATATTCTATTGATAGCGGCGTGGAGCCTGTTTATGTAGAACTTCCGGGCTGGCAGACCGATATGACGAAGATGAAGAGCGAGAACGAATTCCCCGAAGAGTTCAACGCTTACCTGACTTTCTTGGAAGAGGAGCTGGGTGTTCCTATCAAGATTGTATCAGTAGGTCCTGACCGTGCACAAACCATTATTCGTTATGAAGAAGAATAGTCGTATGCTCTGATAGGGAAGGAGAAACGTAAAAATGGCAGAAAAAGGCAAAAGAATGGCTTGTTTTTCTGCCATTTTTTGTTTGGTCAGGATTTTGTTCTATATTTGGCGCGTAAATTATTAAATCAGAAGAAGATTATCATTATGACGTATTGGATTATTTTTATAGGCTTTGCCCTATTGAGTTGGTTCGTATCGAACCGTTTGCAACGTAAGTTTGAGAAGTATTCCCAAATGCCTTTGCCCAGTGGAATGACAGGCCGTGAGGTAGCGGAGAAGATGTTGCACGATAATGGCATTTATGATGTGCGGGTTACGTGTACGTCAGGTCATCTGACAGACCATTACAATCCTGCGAATAAGACGGTCAATCTGAGTGAAAGCGTGTATGCAAGTAACAGTATTGCAGCGGCAGCCGTTGCGGCACACGAATGCGGCCATGCCGTTCAGCACGCCAAGGCGTATGCTCCGCTCAAGATGCGTTCGGCTTTGGTTCCGATAGTGAGCTTTGCTTCCAACATTATGACGTGGGTATTGCTGGGCGGAATGTTGCTGCTTCATACGTTCCCACAACTGATGCTGTTAGGGATTATCCTTTTCGCATCGACTACGTTGTTCAGTTTCATTACTTTGCCCGTAGAAATCAATGCGAGCCAGCGTGCGTTGGTCTGGTTGAGCCGTGCAGGAATCACGAACGTCTATACGCATGATAAGGCAGAAGACGCCTTGAGGTCGGCTGCTTATACCTACGTGGTTGCCGCATTAGGGTCGTTGGCTACGCTGATGTATTACATTATGATTTTCCTCGGCGGCAGCCGTGATGAGTAAAGGAAATATCGTATCTTTGCTGCGCAGTCTGCCGGTCTGTCGCTGGCCTGTAAATGAGCAGGCGGGAGGAAAGTCCGGGCAACATAGGGCACCATACTTCCTAACGGGAAGCAGGCCGCGAGGTTTGAGTAGCGTAACAGAAAATAACCGCCGGTTTTTTTTGACGTGTTCTCCGGCAAGGGTGAAAAGGTGAGGTAAGAGCTCACCGTTCTCTTGGCAACAAGAGAAGCCGTACGCCTTATGGGTTGAAAGGTCATGTATATCAGCGCATGTAGGGTTGCCCGCCCGATGCTGAGGGGTAGACCGATAGAGCTTGTTGGTGACAGCAAGCGTAGATAAATGACAGACACTTGCTCTGGTGCGAGTACAGAACCCGGCTTACAGGCAGACTGCTTTTTTTTATTTGGATTATTGAGCTTCTCATGGATAAACCCATCGCTAAGGAACGTCTGAAAGACCTGGTTCCTATCCCACTGAATTTGAGTAAACATACCGACCCGCAGGGCGAGGTCTACTATCGAGGCAACGTGCAGAGCCGAGGCACGGCGGAGGTGGACGATTTGGCCGCACGCGTCGCCGCGAAACGGAGCGAACTGCGCCCCGAGACGCTGGCGTATGCCTTCGCGAACCTGAAGGAAGAAATCTATACCGCACTGGCGCGTGGCGAGGCGGTGGATATAGGTATCGGCACGCTCTCCCTCCGCATGAAAGGGCGGTTTGATACGGCGTTTGAGGAGTTCGACCCCGACCGCCACACGTTCAATATCGTGTTTACCCCCTCTCTTCGCGCCCGGCAACTTGAGGAGCAGCTGCGCGGTGCAAAACAGCCTCAGTCGGCGCAGCGGCAGCCCGCGTTGGACAATGTATGCTCGGCCGACCCCACGAAGGCAGACGATGCCTATCGCTACCGTACGGTGCAGCCGGGCAGTCGGTTCATTCATTTGTATGGGCGTAATATTGCGATTAAGGGCGACCATCCCGACGTGGGGCTTTGTTTCCGCTCGGAAAGCGGTGAGGTGGTCGAGGTAGATGCGCACGATATACTGACCAATACCCGTTCCCATCTGTTGGTCAGCGTGCCGGAACCGCTCGCCGAAGGGGCATGGACGGCCTGCCTTGCTACGCAGTACAATTCCAGCTATGTGTTTTATAAAGAGCCGAAGCAAACGGAGTGCGCTTTTCGGGTAGAACCTGTCGAATAGTCTATCCGAAAGAGGTGCTACCATACCGCGGTATGGTTGTATGCCTTATCAGGGTATGGTTGTCAACCCTACCACGGTATGGTAGGGTACCCTATCGGGATATGGTTGTTTCTCTCTCGGCCGTATGATTCCCAATCATTCGTCCGAGTGGTGCTATCTTATTCCTTCACGGCTTACCGATGCAGCCTTTTCCTGCAAATATCGCCGTGAAGAGAGGAAATCCTCCGGTTTGCGGTCAGTCAATCCGGCAGAAATTCGTACCTTTGCCCGCATGATGGAAGAGAAGAAAGACAAATCGCGCATCGAACGGCTGAAGGCCTTTTTGAATTGGTGTGTCCACTTTGTGACGTATGATATTTGGCGCATTACCGAGAATGAAGTGAGCGGCCTGAAGGAAATCTACATCAATGCCATCAAGACCATTATCCTTGCGATACGCGGCTTTATGAACGACAGCCTGCTGACCCGTGCTTCGGCATTGACTTACAGCACGATGCTTGCCATCGTACCGATGCTCGCGGTGATGCTGGGTATTGCAAAAGGATTCGGATTCCAGAACATGGTGCGCGATGCGCTGTTGGACTACTTCCCCGGCCATCAGATGGAGCTGGACAAGGCTTTCGAGTTTGTAGAAAGCTATTTGACGCAAGCACAAGGCGGTGTGATAATCGGCATCGGTCTGGTGCTTTTGCTTTATACCGTCATCAGTCTGATTTCCTCCATAGAAGACACGTTCAACGATATATGGCAGATAAATAAGTCGCGACCGTGGTTCCGCAAGATAACAGACTACTTGGCGCTGTTTGTCGTGCTGCCCGTACTGATGACGGCATCGAGCGGTATGTCGATATTTATCTCGACGTTGCAGAACTCCTTCCTGCAACATTATGTCTTTCTGACGCCGATAGTCGAGCTGTTCCTGCATATCACGCCTTACGTCATGACGTCGCTGGCATTTACCGTATTATATATAGGTATACCGAACACGAAGGTGAAGTTCATCAACGGACTGATAGCCGGAATCATCGCCGGATGCGCCTTCCAGTTCTTCCAGTTGGTGTATATCAGCGGGCAGATTTGGGTGAGCAAGTATAATGCCATCTACGGTAGCTTTGCGGCCTTGCCCCTGTTGCTTTTGTGGTTGCAACTCTCGTGGCTGATATGCCTCTTCGGAGCGGAACTCTCTTATGCCTCGCAGAATGTGAAGAAGTTTAGCTTCGAGCGAGACAGCAAGCACATCAGTCGCCGCTACAAAGATTTCCTCACGCTGCTGATAGCCTCGCTGATTGTGAAGCGTTTCGCCCGCGGAGAGAAGCCTTATACGGCAGATGAGCTGTCCGATTTATACCGTATTCCTATCCGTATCACGACACAGATATTGTATATGCTCACGGAGATGCATATCCTTACGGAGGTGATGATAGGCAATGACGAACGCATCATCCATTATCAACCAGCGATGGATATCAACCGGCTAAGCGTCAGTATGCTGTTTGAAAGGATTGACCGCTATGGTTCGGAGAACTTCAAGATAGATACGAAAGAACTGTTCAATAAGGAATGGGAAGCACTGTTGAAGACGCGCGAAGAGATGTTGCGCAATAATGAACAGATTCTCCTGAAAAACCTGTGACAATGGACAATTACCATCCGGCATAAAATGTCAATTGTCCATTGTCTATTATCCATTTTAGAAGTTGAAGCTTTCAATCTTCATCTCTGCCAATTCCTGAATCTGCGGAACCAAGGAGGTGAAGTGTGGAGCTGCCTGATGAACGGCAAGGCAAGCCTCGTCTTTCCATGTTTCGCAAATCATGAGGACATCTTTGCGGGTTGCGCTTTCGAAGATATCATAAGCCACACAGCCGTTATCATTCAGCGATTGAGCCACTAAGTCTTTAGCGATGGCTACGACTTTCTCGCGGTTAGCCTCGCTAACTTGGATGAATACATTTAATCTAATCATAACTGTTTTTTATTTATCCTGTTAAACAAATAATACGTTGCAAATGAATTGCGATTCAAAAGTAGTGAATCTAAATGGAAATTCTGCATAAAACCGGAAAATAGTATAGGGAGAAAATTATACTTTTGCAAGCAGTTAAAAAGATAGTAGTTATGATAGAATGTATGAAAAAGAGGCGGACTATCCGCCAATATACGCAGCAACCGGTTCCGGACGAGCTGCTGAATGAGTTGTTGGAGGTAGCGTCGCGTGCCTCGAATACCGGCAATATGCAGCTGTATAGTGTCGTCATAACGCGCAGCCAAGAAGGTAAAGAGAAACTGGCTCCGGCGCACTTCAACCAACCGATGGTAACTTCGGCTCCGGTTGTGCTGACCTTTTGTGCGGATACGAACCGCTTCGTGAAGTGGGCTGAGCAACGTAAGGCGGAAGCCGGATTTGATAACTTGCAGATGTTTATTGCCGCTACGATTGATGCGATGCTCTTCGCCGAAGCCTTTGCCGAAGCGGCAGAAGAGAAAGGATTAGGGTTGTGTTATTTGGGAACAACGGCTTATAATGCCGACCAGCTTATCAAGATTCTTTCGCTCCCGAAGCGGGTTGTCCCCATTGTAACGATTACCTTGGGTTATCCGCAGGAACCACTACCGGAACAGTCCGAGCGCTTGCCGATAGCCGCTATAATTCACGACGAAAGCTATTGTGATTACACGCCGGAGTCTATAGACCGTTTCTATAAAGAGAAAGAAGAATTGGAAGTGAACAAGGAGTTCGTACGCATCAACCATAAAGAGACATTGGCACAAGTGTTCACCGACCTGCGTTATACGAAAGCCAATAACGAACACTTCTCGGAAATCTTATTGAATGTATTGAAAGAACAAGGTTTTTTGAAATAAGTCTTGTCTTGCTGTAACAAGAAAGAGGATGACCCAAAAGGCATAAAGCTTTCCGGGTCATCCTCTTTTT
>CAZOKT010000008.1:0-12898 GCA_964580505.1 uncultured Parabacteroides sp.
TAACTTCAGAGCGCGTGAACTTACCGCTTCATGCGCTCTGAAATTTTAAGGGTTGTTTTTCTTCGGATGCGACGATTGTAGTTCCGGAGGCATCCGGCTTGTCCAAACAGCCGGAGGACAGTCACTTCCAGACTAACTCTCCGTCAGAGATAACGACCTTTTTATTTTTTCTTCGGGAGAAACTTTCTGCTTAGCCATTTTCTTATCGGCTCGTCATAGCACTTCAAGCAGAGATATGCCAGCAGGATGCTTCCTACGTAAACCACAATTGCCATCGGCCATGCCTCTCTGAATGTATAATATTGGTTCTTTATCAACCAAGAATAGAAGAGATACATAATGGGATAGTGCACGGCATAAAGCGGAAAGGATATATCTCCAAAGAACTTGCAAATCAGTGTAGAGCGTTTATCTGTCGTATTTCCCGATGCACCTAACCAGACTAATACCGGGAAGATGAAGAAGATGCATACGATTTCAAATAAGCCATTCAGGCTGATGGGCAGGTTTCCTTCGATATAGGGCACACAGAAAAGCAGCAACAACACAAGCGAACATATCCAAAATGCGCCTCTCACCTTTACCGGTCTGAAGTTTCGTGATAATAACATGCCCAACGAGAAGGGGAAAAGCATGCGCAATGAGCCGCCAAAGAAGTTCATTCCATCCAATGTCCAGCCTACGCCAATCATGCCATAGCCTACCACATCGAAAAGGGCAAACCATGCCAATCCGACACCCAACAGAAGAACGAGTACAGACAAAGCTTTATTGGAAAGGCGATGAATAAAGAGAGCGTAAAGAATATTCCCGATATATTCGAAGAAGAGCGACCAGCTCGGACCATTCAAAGGGAACATCTCTCCGTTACCTCGTATGTCATAATTGGAACCCGGCGTGGCCGGTATGAAGAACATGGCGCAAAGTAAAGCGACCATAATCAGGGATGTGGCAACAGGCGCCCCGTCCCAACGGACACATCCCTGTATACAATAGAAAATCACACCAAGTACGGCTCCCATGACAATCATCGGGTGAAGACGTATCAAGCGGCGTTTGAAAAAATTGCCCAGTGTCATGCTTCTTCCTAAACGGTCATCATAAGCATAGCCAATGACAAATCCGGAAAGGATAAAGAAAAAGTCCACAGCCAGATACCCGTGATTGATTGTAGTAATGAGTGTTCCTCCTTCAGCAAAGGAGAGTCCTTCGAAAATGTGATAGAAGACCACCAATAAAGCTGCCACCCCACGTAATCCATCGAGAATTTCATAGTGGGGTTTCGTGTCCGCAAATGCGGCTGAAGAGATAGTTTTTGACATTTGTTCTTAATTTTGATGTTTGAAATTAATGATTCGGAACAAAAATACAGAATTAAGGGAATTCAAAAATTTGTCCTATGTCAAAATCATAAACTATCCATTCGCCCGAAGCCGACTTAACGTAGATAACGTGATTCCTAAGTAAGAAGCGATGTACCCTAAATTTACTCGTTGGCAAATTTCCGGGAATTGTTGTTTGAATGCTTCATAGCGTTCTTTGGCGGGCAGTGTCAAACGTTCTTTGTGGCATTGGTGCAAACGTCGATATTCATTCTGGTGAATAATCCTTCCCCAATTGCTAAGTTCTATATTTGTTTCCAGCAAATGGGTCAAATCCGTCAATAATATCCGGTAAGCATCCACCTCTTCCAATGTTTCTACGAACTCTTCACTTATTTTATTATAGTAAAATTCGTCCATACTAAAGACGATACTCCCTTCTCCGGCAAACGATGTGGTTATTTCTTCGCCATCTACCAGCCAGTAGGAGCGCGTCATCCCTTTCTCAATAAAGTAGGCATATTTGCAGAACTTGCCCTCTTGTACCAGCAGATATCGCTTCGGAAAATGACAAGGTGTTATAAAAGAAGTCAGTTCATCTATGGTTTTATCCGAGATAGGGCAGAGCTTTTTCATGCTGTTTAGGGTGTTCTTCATTTATCCGCCGGCATTTAATACTCCCTTTCTCCAAAGATATAGGTTCCGACCCGAATCATATTGCTGCCTTCTTCAATGGCTATCTTGTAATCATGGCTCATGCCCATTGAGAGTATGTCGAATTCTTTTTTGCCTTTGAATACGGTAACTTTCAGTTCTTCAAACAGGCTATGTAATGTATGGAACTCATGACGGATTAATTGTTTGTCTTCCGTGTAAGTGGCCATTCCCATGATTCCGGAAATACATACATTAGGAAGTTCCGGCAAATTGCGCACCAACTCCCGGCACTCATCAACGCTGAATCCATGTTTAGTCTCTTCTTCCGCTACATGAATCTCTAACAATACATGGATTATCCGGTTATTTTTGGCGGCTTGCTTATTGACTTCTTGCAAAAGCTTGAGCGAATCGATGCTATGAATCAGGTGGATAAATGGCGCGATGTCTTTCACTTTATTGCTTTGCAGCGGACCTATGAAATGCCATTCGATGTCTTTGGGCAAAACTTTCGCCTTGAAAGTCAGCTCTTGTGCACGACTTTCGCCAAAGATGCGCTGCCCAGCATCGTAAGCTTCCCGCAATGCCTCGACGGGATGAAATTTGGAAACGGCCACAAGCGTTACTCCTTCCGGCAGAGACGCTTGCAGCTCTTGGATATGTTGTGCAATATTCATTTTATTTTGATTTATTGGCCGATTTCCGTTTTCAGCTTCTCGTCTCCCGATTTCGGTTCAGAAGGGATGCTATTTGCGTCAAACGGGAATATATCCATCAGCAATGTCTCCGTAACAGAGGCAATTATATAATCCGAAAGGGTACCTTTCATGCCTTCCTCCAATACGTTGATAGCCTCTTTCAATGTCGAGGCTTGCGCCAGCATTTGGGCAGCGGTCTTCTTTTCTGCACCGCTTTTCTCGTCAAGCGTAATGAAGTAAACCTTAATCTTATAGTAGCGGTCGCCATTTTCATTGAAGAATATTTCCGAGAGGCGGGCACGCTTGATGTCCGTAACCGTAAACTCTCCTGTAATGAAAGGGCGAATTTCTTCGATAATACGGCTTTCTGCTTCCGTAAACGAGAGCGCATCGACCAGATAAGGTTCCGTCACTTTCTTTTGCATTCCGTTCTCCATCATCTTTTCATAGGAGACTTTACATTCAAACCAATTGTGCATTTTCTTTTATCGTTATTGAGTTTTTCGGGCAAAAATACATAAATGAATTGAGAATAGAAAATGGGATGTATGAAAACTTAGGGAGTGCCACAATCGGATATAGGCAGTTTCCCGTTCATTGATAGTTAGGTTCGGTTTCGATTGTAGTTATAAAGGCAGGCTTATTTATCAGGTTTTCATCAGGGATGTCCCTTGCTTTTCTATTTTACTGCTTTCTTGTAATAAGCATAGCGGTTAAGAATTTCATTGACATAATTGAACGTTTCAGACCCACGTAAGTAACCATGTTTGCAAACGGGGTCATTATAATACTCCGGTTCGCTCTTGAGACGGATGAATTCTGCCACGTTTTCATCCCACCGATGCGGGTCTTTTCCGTATTTTTCGGCTAAGTGTTGTGCATCATAAATATGCCCAATACCGGCATTATAGGCAGCAATGGTGAACTTTATCTTCTCTTCCGGGTCTGTTATCTTGCTGAATCCCTGACGGAAACGGCGCAAACAATCCACGCCTGTGCGTATATTGATTTCAGGCTCCGCCAGCTCGTAGGGAGCTACACCGAGATGACGAGCCGTACTTGGGATAATTCCCATCAGACCTTCGGCACCTGCCCACGAAACCACATGAGGATTGAATCTCGATTCTTGGTAGGAAATGGCGGCCAGCAAACGCCAATCCCAATCTAGCAAGCGAGCATAATGGCGAAACAAATCATCATAGGGCGAGAGCTCTCCCTCTTTCACCTCCGGAATCTCGAATCCTTCGTTTGTCTTGCTCAGTTCAAAATAGCGTTTGATGATAGCTTTGAATGACATATCCCGGCGCGTATCATTCGACCATTCATTTATCGCCTCTGCCAACAACGGAGCATTCAAGCGCACTGCCCACGAGGAACGTTGACGAAAACTTATTTTCAGTTGCGTATTGATGTTCCAATAGTAAGTACGATTAAGGCGCGCCAGATTATCATCACTAACCGTATAGGGGATTTGTCCCTTTGCTACTTGTTCTATTAAGTCCTCTGTCGAGAGAGAATCTCTTTCCAAAAGCTTGATTTGAATCCCTCCACCCAATTCATCATTCAGGTTCTCCAGACGCTTAGCATACTTTGTATCTTTTTGAACATAGACATTTTTGCCAATCAATTGTGTAACGTCGGTAAGAATCGTATCCCCTTTGTCAGCACGCTGGACTAAGACTTGGCTGGTTTGTTGCTCATGTCCGCAAAAAAGAAGACACTGTTTGTTTTCATTATTGATAAACACAGGGTAGGCTATAATATCTGCTTCTCCCGAATGAAGCATGGCTATCATCTGAGAGTCGGTCTGAGCTATCTTGATATTCAGCTTTAAGCCCACAGATTCTGCAAAGTCATTCACCAAATCGTATTCATAACCCATAGGTTGCATACGATATTGGAAATAAGACGTAGAGCTATATAGAGTAACAGCTGTAATTTCACCCGTTTCTTTCAACTGAGGAAGGTCGCGATAAAAAGAATCGTCACGCTCTATGTTCCTCACCGTTTTTTTGCAACTACAAAAAGCCAATGAAAAAAAGCATAGAAACGTGATAATCGCTTTATACATGAAACAAAATGAATTATATCGTCATTCTTGATTCGAGCAGAACTACATTCTCCACGTGATGCGTATGAGGGAACATATCCACCGGCTGAACTTTCCGCACCGCATAGGCGTTATTAAGGAATGATAAGTCTCGTGCTTGTGTGGCCGGATTACAACTGACGTAAACAATCCGCTTCGGTTGTGCGAATAGAAGGGTCTGAATAACATTATCGTGCATACCTGCGCGCGGAGGGTCGGTAATAATTACGTCCGGCCGACCTTGTTCATTAATAAAATCCTGAGTAAGTATATCTTTCATATCTCCGGCATAGAACTTGGTGTTAGTTATACCGTTGATAATAGAATTAACCTTTGCATCCTCAATCGCTTCTGGTACATACTCTATCCCGATGACTTCTCGAGCTTGACGAGAGACAAAATTTGCAATGGTTCCGGTACCTGTATATAAATCATAAACCAACTCTGAACCGGTTAATCCGGCAAATTCGCGTACCACATAATACAAACGATAAGCCTGCATGCTGTTGGTTTGATAGAAAGATTTCGCACCTATTTTAAATTGCAAATCTTCCATTTTCTCAATGATATAGTCTTTTCCTTTATACACATGGATGGTTTGGTCTGTAATGGTATCATTACATTTGCTATTTATGACATAAAGCAAAGACGTGATTTCGGGAAATCTATCTGCAATATATGACAATAATGCTTCACGATGCGCTTTATCCTCCCGATAGAAAACCATCACCACCATCAAATCCCCGGTGGAGGCCGTACGAATCATTAATGTACGGACAAATCCCTCCTGATTTCGAAGATCATAGAACGGGTATCCTTCATGTTCCAGACAGAACTGTTTGATTGCTAACCTGACTTGATTGGATATATCCGCTTGTAGCCAGCATTTATGGATATCGAGCACTTTATCAAACATACCGGGGATATGGAATCCTACGCCGTTCCGATCTTCAACCGCCTCGCCGGATAAGACCTGATCGTCGGTCAGCCATCGTTTATTGGAGAACGTAAACTCCAGTTTATTCCGGTAAAACTGTGTTTGTTCAGAACCCATAATGGGCAAAATCTCTCCTATGTCTATTTTACCGATACGCGTTAAATTATCAATAACTTGCTTTTGTTTATAGCGTAACTGAACCTCATAAGGGAGATGTTGCCATTTGCATCCGCCACACACTCCGAAATGTTCACAAAATGGGGTCGTACGTTCTTCTCCATATTTACGGATGGCGATAGCTTTTCCTTCGGCATAATTATGCTTTTTCCGTGTCAACTGAATATCGACAATATCGCCCGGTGCGACATAAGGGACAAACACTACCATGTCATTCACCCGTGCTAATGCTTTTCCTTCAGCTGCAACATCGGTAATTGTTACTTCTTCTAATAGAGGAAGCGGTTTCTTTTTACGTGCCATTGCTGCTCATGGTTATGAATTTTCCAAATACTTTTTGATTTGAGATACGATGCGTTGGTCTTCTTTGTTGTAATCTACGATAATCGTATCTCCTTCTCCGATAGACGCACGTATAATCAGTTCAGCCATGTCATCCTCTAAATATTTTTGAATTGCCCGCTTCAAAGGTCGTGCACCAAATTGGACATCATAGCCTTTTGTGGCTAAAAATGTTTTAGCCTCCTCTGTTATTTCCAGCGTGTAACCTAAATCTTCCACCCGTTTGTACAAACCTTGCAATTCAATATCTATAATCTTTCGAATAGAGTCCTTATCCAATTGGTCAAACATGATGATATCGTCAATACGATTTAAAAACTCAGGAGCAAAAGCCTTGTTCAATGCTTTTTGGATAACTCCACGTGAGAAATTTTTATCCACATCATCACCATTCATTTGCGTATTAAATCCGATTCCCCGTCCGAAATCTTTCAATTGGCGGGTTCCGATGTTGGACGTCATAATCAGTATCGTATTTTTGAAATCGATGGTACGTCCGAAGCTATCTGTCAGGCGACCGTCATCCAACACTTGCAAAAGTAGATTGAATACATCCGGATGCGCCTTCTCAATCTCGTCTAATAAGACCACCGAGTAAGGCTTGCGCCGAACTTTCTCCGTCAGTTGTCCTCCCTCATCATAGCCCACATATCCGGGAGGTGCACCAACTAATCTGGATACTGCGAATTTTTCCATATATTCGCTCATATCTATACGAATCAGCGCTTCGGAAGAATCAAATAGATATTCCGCCAGCTTCTTTGCCAAATAGGTCTTTCCCACACCCGTAGGTCCCAAAAACATGAATGTGCCGATAGGTTTGTTCGGGTCTTTCAATCCTACCCGGTTACGCTGGATTGCTTTCACTATCTTTTGTACGGCCTCATCTTGTCCGATGACTTTGCTTTTCAAAATATCTGCCATTTCCAACAAGCGGGCATTCTCTGCCTTAGCTATCCTTTGTGTAGGAACACCAGACATCATGGCGATTACTTCTGCCACTTTATTTTCATCTACGATTTCACGATGTTCTTGCATCTCTTTTTCCCATTTGGCTTTAGCGGAATCCAAGTCTAACAGGTATTGTCGCTCTTTGTCTCGGTAACTTGCTGCCAGTTCGAAGTTTTGAGACTTGACAGCTGCCATTTTTTCTGCTTTTGTTTCTTCTATTTTTGCTTCAAGTTCTTCAATACTTTTTGGTACGATGATATTGGAGATGTGCACTCGAGAGCCCGCCTCATCCAATGCATCTATGGCTTTATCTGGAAAATTACGGTCGCTAATATATCGTTCTGTAAGTTTCACACACGCCTCTAAGGCCTCAGGTGTGTAAGTAACATTATGGTGCTCTTCATAACGATCTTTTATGTTGTTCAGGATTTGCAGCGTCTCTTCTGCCGTAGTCGGTTCTACCATGATTTTCTGGAATCGACGCTCCAGAGCCCCATCCTTTTCAATATTTTTCCGATATTCATCCAGCGTTGTTGCTCCTATACACTGGATTTCACCCCTTGCCAACGCAGGTTTCAACATATTAGCCGCATCCATTGAGCCGGATGCTGAGCCAGCCCCTACAAGGGTATGGATTTCATCAATAAACAAGATGATATTCGGGTTCTTGGAAAGTTCGTTCAATATTGCCTTGATGCGCTCTTCAAATTGCCCACGGTATTTGGTTCCTGCCACAATCGAAGCCAAATCTAGGCTGATAACCCGCTTATCAAACAAGATACGGGATACTTTACGCTGGACAATCCGTGCGGCCAATCCTTCCGCTATAGCCGATTTTCCTACACCCGGTTCCCCGATAAGCACCGGATTATTCTTCTTGCGGCGGCTCAATATCTGCGCCACACGTTCGATTTCCTTCTCACGTCCTACGACCGGGTCTAAGCGGTTCTCGGCAGCCGCACGTGTAATATCTGTCCCGAAGTTATCAATTACCGGCGTATCGCTGGTCGATTTGGATTGTGTTCCGGAAGAAGAGGAGCGGGGAGATTCCCTGCGTGAGGAATAAGATTCCTCTTCGTCCTCTTCCTCATCATCCGTATATCCGTTTTCTATTTCCGGGAAATCTTCCTCTTCTTCATATTTGCTTGGGCTGTTTAGCCCCAGTTCATTCATAACCGAATGGTAAGAAACACCCGAATCTTTCAATATACGGGCTACTACGCTGTATTCTTCTTTCACAATGGCCAGCAACAAATGGACGGCGTCCGTCTCATCTGCATGAAGCGAACGGGACTCCAGCTCGCTCATACGCAAGATACGCTCTGTGGCTTTGCTTACCAATATTTCGTCGGAAGGGTGATTCTCTTCGGCTGTATTCTTGATTTCTCGCTCTATCAACCTTTTTATGGTGTAAGGATTGACGTGCATGTTCTCTAATATCTTATAGGCTTCATTTTCTCCGTCGCGAATGATGCCAAGCATCAAGTGCTCAGGACCGATGTAACTATTCTGTAAACGTCCCGCTTCTTCTCGGCTGTACTCAATGATGTCTCTTAATTTCTCTGAATAATTGCTTTTCATCTTATGTTGATAAATCTATGTTCGACGTTTATCCTTTCTTTTATGCAAAGATAATAAACTTACTGTTATTCCAAACAAATAGTGTGCCATATTATGTTGAAAAGGCATTTGAGATCAATATTGCCAATCTTTGCATAAAAAGATAACTTGAATCAGCGACAAATATAGGCATAGTTGGCAAAATTGTCAGGCATAAATCAGAATTTTTTCTATTTATATCCAGAAGAACTGTGAAGAAGATTTTTCTCTGGTTTTAATTAAAATTTTGGATTGAAATCTTTCATAATCGGTAGAAAAGCCGTACTTTAGCGTGATTTTTCATAGATGAAGATATCGAATGAAATTAATAACATATTAAATGGTTGATCAAGATAGAATTATAAAGATTAACATCGAAGAAGAGATGAAGTCTGCGTACATAGATTATTCTATGTCCGTCATCGTTTCTCGTGCTCTTCCTGATGTGCGTGATGGTTTCAAACCTGTGCATCGCCGTATATTATATGGTATGAACATGATTGGTAACACATCTGACAAAAAACATCTGAAATCTGCAAGAATAGTTGGTGAAGTATTAGGTAAATATCATCCGCACGGAGACAGTTCCGTTTACGGAGCGCTGGTACGCATGGCACAATGGTGGTCTATGCGTTATACGCTGGTGGACGGACAAGGAAACTTCGGCTCGATGGACAATGACAGTCCTGCCGCCATGCGTTATACGGAGGCACGTTTGAGCAAGTTGGCCGAAGAAATGCTCCGTGATATAGATAAGGACACTGTTGATTTTCAATTGAATTTCGACGATTCCTTGAAAGAACCCACAGTCCTTCCGACACGTATTCCCAATTTGTTGGTGAATGGTGCATCAGGTATTGCCGTGGGTATGGCTACAAATATGCCTACGCACAATCTCTCTGAAGTATTGGATGGCTGTATGGCCTATATCGATGCACGCGGAGATATAGATGTGGCAGGATTGGTGAAGTACATCAAAGCTCCCGATTTCCCGACAGGTGCAACCATTTATGGTTATGATGGCGTAAAAGAGGCTTTTGAAACGGGTAGGGGACGTGTTATATTGCGTGGCAAAGCCGAAATCGAAGTAGAAAATAATCACGAACAGATTATCATAACAGAGATACCTTATCAGGTCATCAAATCGGATTTGGTAAAAAGCATTGCGGATTTGGTGAATGAAAAACGGATAGAAGGCATCTCTGATGTTACCGATGAGTCGAGCCGAGCCGGTTTGCGCATCGTGATAGATGTCAAGCGTGATGCCAATGCGCAGGTAGTGTTGAACAAACTCTATAAGATGACTGCCCTGCAATCTTCTTTTAGTGTCAATAATATCGCTTTGGTAAATGGCCGCCCGCGCCTGTTGAATCTGAAGGATTTGATTAAAGCCTTCGTAGAACATCGGCATGATGTGGTTATCCGGCGCACGAAGTTTGATTTGGCGAAAGCGGAAGAACGCGCGCATATCTTGGAAGGATTGATTATTGCTTCGGATAATATCGATGAAGTGATAGCCATCATCAAAGCATCCTCCAGTCCTCAAGATGCCATCGAACGCCTGATGGCACGTTTCTCTTTATCGGATAGACAAGCCCGTGCTATCGTGGAAATGCGCTTACGCCAACTAACGGGATTGGAACAGGACAAGCTACATGCAGAATATGATGAGATAGAAAAACTGATAGCTCACTTAAAAGAAATCTTAGAAAACGACGAGCTTTGCATGAAGATTATCAAAGACGAGTTACAAGAAATCAAAGATAAATATGGAGATGCACGCAAGACAGATATTATCTATGCATCCGAAGACCTGAATCCAGAAGATTTCTACGCGGATGATGAAATGATTATCACCATTTCTCACATGGGTTATATCAAGCGTACCCCATTGGCTGAATTCCGTACGCAAGGAAGGGGCGGAGTAGGAGTAAAAGGCTCGGAAACACGTGACGAGGACTTCATCGAATATATCTATCCGGCGTCCATGCATGCCACATTGCTTTTCTTCACCTCTAAAGGACGTTGTTTCTGGCTTCCTGTCTATCAGATTCCTGAAGGTGCGCGTGCATCAAAAGGACGTGCTATCCAAAACTTGTTGAACATTGAGCCGGATGATAGGGTGCAAGCATTTATCCGAGTAAAGAAATTGACGACAGATACCGAATTCGTTAATTCTCATTACCTGTTGTTCTGTACGAAGAAAGGTGTAATCAAGAAGACTTGTCTGGAAGCTTATTCTCGTCCGCGCCAAAATGGTGTGAATGCAATCACATTGCACGAAGATGACGGCCTGATTCAGGTTTGCATGACTAATGGGAATAATGAAGTTTTGATAGCGAATCGGAATGGTAGGGCTATTCGCTTTCATGAGAGTGCAGTACGTGAAATGGGACGTACTGCTTCCGGTGTAAGGGGAATGACATTGGATGAGGACGGAAGAACAGACGAAGTAGTAGGAATGGTTTGCATAAAAGACAAAGAAAAAGAGACAACTCTGGTCGTTTCCGAACAAGGTTATGGAAAACGTTCAAACATCGAAGACTATCGTATAACAAATCGAGGAGGAAAAGGCGTGAAAACTCTAAATATTACCGAAAAAACTGGTAAATTAGTAGCTTTTTTAAATGTAACAGATGAGAATGACCTGATGATTATCAATAAATCCGGCATAACGATTCGTATGAAAGTGGCTGATTTGAGCGTTATCGGTCGCGCCACACAGGGAGTCCGATTGATTAACTTAGGTAAGCGTAATGATGAAATTGCTTCCGTATGCAAAGTCCTTACGGATACAGAAGAGCATGGGACTCAGGATAAAGAGACTGAAAACGATTAAAAAACCGATTATTAAACAAATAGAATAACAAATTAAAAGTGTTTTTATTATGAAAAGAGTTTTATTAACAGCTGCGCTATGTATGGCAGTATCCGCCTCATTCGCTCAAAAGAAAGCAGTAAAACAGGCTCAAAGCCTTGTAAAAGGGACATCCGTAGAAGCCAGTGCCTATGATGAAGCCCGTACTTTAATCAAAGAGGCTATGGGAAATGAAGAAACAAAAGATGATCCACAAACATGGTATGTAGCAGGTTTTATCGAAGACCAATTGTTCAGCAATGAGAGAACCAAGCAAATGCTCGGGCAAACCGCAGATGAACCAACCATGTACACGGCTTTGGGAAGTATCTTAGCTTATTTTGAAAAGGCTTATGAATTAGACCAATTGCCTAATGAGAAGGGCAAAGTAAAACCGAAATATACCAAGGATATCCAAAGCACTTTGAGTGCAAACCATGTCTATTATATTAATGGTGGCGCTTATTATTTCGACCAAAAAGACTATCCGAAAGCTTATGATTTCTTCGAGCAGTACTTGCAAATCTCAGACCATCAGATGTTTGCAGGTACACAAACGGCTGCTCGCGATTCAAACTTTATGACCGTTCAGTTCTATGCAGCTGTAGCTGCTACCCAACTAAATGATCCTCAAAAGGCTATTGCAGCTTTGGAACGTGCTAAAGATACGGATTTCCGCCAGAATGACGTATATCAATATCTGTGTTATGAATATGAACAGGCTAAAGATACGGTGAATTTAGAAAAGACTTTGAAAGAAGGCATGGAAAAATTCCCGCAAGAAAGCTACTATATACTGAATCTGATTAACAATTATATCTATTCGGATAGAAGCACAGAAGCCGTTGAATATCTGAATATGGCCATTCAAAAAGACCCAAGCAATGCTCAGTTGTACACAGTTTTGGGTCGTGTTTATGAAACAGGCATGAAGGATTATGACAAAGCTGAAGAATATTTCATCAAGGCTATAGAATTAGATTCTGAAAAGGCTGATTATCAATCTAATTTGGGACGTATCTATTATAATCAAGGTGTAAATCAATTAGATGAAGCTAACTCAATTAATGATAGCCAGAAGTATCAGGAAGAAAAAGATAAAGCATTGGCGTTGTTTGAAAAAGCTTTACCATATTTCGAAAAAGCGCATCAATTGGATCCGGAAGACAGAGATAGCATGATTGCATTGCGTGGAATTTATTATAACTTGAATATGGGCGAGAAATTTGATGCTATTGAGGCAAAAATGAACAACTATTGATTGATATT
>CAZOKT010000008.1:12998-24878 GCA_964580505.1 uncultured Parabacteroides sp.
GGATTTGGTATTTTATTTGTAACTACCTTCGGCGAGAAATATAATTATAAAATGCATAATCAAAGGTAAATTAGATATGAATAAGAATGGAAATATCGGGGTTACAAGTGAGAACATTTTCCCGATTATCAAAAAGTTTTTGTATAGCGACCATGAGATTTTTTTGCGCGAGCTGGTTTCGAATGCTGTAGATGCTACGCAAAAGTTGAAGACATTGTCTTCAGTGGGCGAATTTAAAGGCGAATTGGGCGATTTGACGGTTCATGTCAAGTTTGATGATAGCACGATTACAATATCCGACCGGGGCTTGGGTATGACGGCTGAAGAAATAGATAAATATATCAATCAGATAGCTTTTTCGGGAGCGGAAGAGTTTGTGGAAAAATATAAGAACGATGCCGCGTCCATCATCGGGCATTTCGGATTGGGCTTTTATTCGTCGTTTATGGTTTCTAAAAAGGTGGAAATCATTACGAAATCCTATAAGGAAGGTGCTCAGGCCATGAAATGGAGCTGTGATGGAACCCCTACTTATACGCTGGAAGAAACTGAAAAGGTCGACCGAGGTACGGATATTATTTTGTATATCGATGACGAGAACAAGGATTTTCTTGACAAGCAAAAGATAAATGGTCTGTTGTCCAAATACTGTCGCTTCTTACCTGTTCCCATTGCCTTTGGCAAAAAACAGGAATGGAAAGACGGCAAATATGTGGATACGGAGGAAGATAATATCATTAATGATACGATTCCGGCGTGGGTACGTAAGCCGAGTGAGCTGAAAGATGAGGATTATAAGAAATTTTATAGGGATTTGTATCCAATGTCGGACGAGCCTTTGTTCTGGATTCACCTCAATGTAGATTATCCTTTCAACCTGACCGGTATCCTTTATTTCCCGCGCATCAAGAGCAATATCGATTTGCAACGCAACAAAATCCAGCTTTATTGTAATCAGGTATTTGTAACGGATTCCGTAGAAGGTATCGTACCGGAGTTTCTGACTCTCTTGCATGGTGTGATTGATTCGCCGGATATCCCGTTGAACGTATCCCGCTCCTACTTGCAAAGTGACCAGAACGTGAAGAAGATTTCGAGCCATATCACAAAGAAGGTGGCAGACCGCCTAGAAGAAATCTTTAAATCAGACCGCAAACAATTCGAGGAAAAATGGGATGACTTGAAACTCTTTATCCAATACGGCATGCTCACGGAAGAGAAATTCTATGACCGGGCTATCAAGTTCGCTTTATTTAAGGATATAGAAGATAAGTATTTCACTTTTGAAGAATACAAGACCCTGATTAAGGAGAACCAGACGGATAAGGACGGTACGCTTATCTATCTGTACACTACCAATAAGGATGAACAATATAGCTACATACAAGCCGCAAAGGATAAGGGCTATAGCGTATTGGTAATGAATGGGCAACTGGATGTTCACACCATAGGTCAGTTCGAACAGAAGAACGAAAAGATCCGTTTTGTTCGCGTAGATAGCGATACGATAGATAAGCTAATCACCAAAGAGGATGCCAACAAGATCAATCTGGATGAAGAACAACGCGAGGCTTTGCAGGAAGTATTCAAGAGCCAGATGCCGAAATTAGAGAAAACAGAGTTCATGGTAATGCTCGAAGCTTTGGGAGAACAAGCCAATCCGGTCGTTCTGACCCAGAGCGAATATATGCGCCGTATGCGCGAAATGTCGGCTATGCAGCCCGGTATGGCGTTTTATGGCGAGATGCCGGAAAGCTACAATCTGGTATTAAATACCGACCATGCACTAGTGAAAGAAATCCTTTCGGACGAAAAATCGGCTTGTTCTGAAAAATTGAAACCGCTTTATGCAGATATGAAAGGCTGGAAAGCCCGTCAGGCTGACTTGCGTGAGGCTCAAAACAAGAAGAAAGAAGAGGAAATCACGGAAGCCGAGAAGGAGGACATGACGAACACGAACAAGAAAATCAGTGAATTGCGCGATGAAATCAATCAAATCTTTGCTGGATATGCAAGCGGAAACAAGAAAGTAAGTCAGCTGATTGACTTGGCTCTCTTGGGCAATGGCATGCTGAAGGGCGAAGCGTTAAGCAACTTCATTAAGCGCAGTGTCCAGCTGATTCATTAATCTGATACGAATTCATAGGCATAAATCATCCTGTTTATGCCTATGTTTTTCTAAATTTATAGGCATAAATAAAACAAAAACCCCTATCTATTTTAGAACGAATGATGGAAAAAGACATCCGGTTGAACGAGCACAACAAGCAAGAGTACCCGCCTATGCACACAGCGGAGCATATCTTGAACCAGACAATGGTGCGCATGTTCGGATGCCCGCGCTCACGTAATGCGCATATCGAGCGGAAGAAGAGCAAGTGCGATTACCAACTCCCCCAGCCTCCCACCGCTGCGCAAATCGAAGAGATAGAGCAAAAGGTGAACGAAGTGATAGACCAGCATCTCGATGTACGGGTCGAATTCATCCCAAAAGAGGAAGCAAGCGGACTGGTGGACTTGAGCAAACTGCCGGAGAACGTGAGTGATACCCTGCGAATTGTAAAGGTCGGAGATTATGACACGTGTGCCTGTATCGGGACTCATGTGGCAAATACGGCTGAAATAGGGCATTTCAAAATCATCTCTTATGATTATTCCGACGGGCGTTTGCGCCTCCGTTTTAAACTTATTGAATAAAAAAGACCTAAAACCCTATCGGGAATACAAATATTTTCAGTAAGTTTGCATCACTAAAAAGCACAACTTTTAAATAGAAATATACTATGACAATTGAACAATTTGACTTTGCCGGAAAAAAGGCAATTGTACGCGTTGACTTCAACGTGCCTTTAAATGAAGAAGGAAAAATCACGGATGATACCCGTATCCGCGGAGCCCTGCCTACGTTAAAGAAGATTTTGGCAGATGGTGGAAGCTTGATTATCATGTCTCACATGGGCAAGCCGAAAGGTAAAGTAAATGCAAAATATTCATTGAGCCAGATAGTTGATGCGGTTTCTGCTCATTTAGGTGTACCCGTACAGTTTGCTCCGGATTGCGCAAAGGCATCCGAACAAGCTTCTGCACTGAAAGCGGGCGAAGTTATTTTGCTTGAAAACCTCCGTTTCTATCCGGAAGAGGAAGGGAAACCGGTAGGTATCGAGAAAGAAGACCCTGCTTATGAAGGTGCAAAGAAGGAAATGAAGGCTCGTCAGAAAGAGTTCGCCAAGACACTTGCTTCCTATGCAGATTGTTATGTAAACGACGCATTTGGTACGGCGCATCGCAAACATGCTTCAACGGCAGTTATAGCTGATTATTTCGATGCAGACCACAAGATGCTGGGATACCTGATGGAGAAGGAAGTACAGGCAGTAGATAATGTGTTGAGCAATATCAAACGTCCGTTTACTGCTATCATGGGTGGTTCGAAAGTATCAACAAAGATTGGCATCATCGAGAACTTGATGGACAAGGTGGATAACTTAATCCTTTGCGGAGGTATGACTTTCACGTTTGCCAAGGCACAAGGAGGCAAGGTTGGCAAGTCTATTTGCGAAGAAGATAAGCTGGATTTGGCGCTTGAAATCATAGCTAAGGCAAAAGCTAAAGGCGTAAATTTGGTATTGGGTACGGATTGTATCGCAGCTGATGACTTCTCAAACGATGCACATACACAGGTTTGCCCTGCCAACGATATTCCTGAAGGATGGGAAGGTCTCGACGCAGGTCCGGAAAGCCGCAAGGCATTTGCTGATGCCATCAAGGGCGCAAAGACTATCCTTTGGAACGGTCCGGCCGGTGTATTCGAGTTTGATAATTTTACGGGCGGTTCTCATGCGATTGCCGAAGCCATAGCAGAAGCTACTGCTAACGGTGCATTCTCGCTGATTGGCGGAGGTGATTCCGTAGCTTGCATCAACAAGTTCGGCATGGCAGACAAGGTTTCTTATATTTCTACCGGCGGAGGTGCTTTGCTGGAAGCTATCGAAGGAAAAATATTACCGGGCATAGCTGCTATCAAAGGTGAATAATTTGATTTTCATACGCTAATTTTTTAGGAGAAGGTGGTAC
The DNA here is from genome assembly GCA_964580505.1 of uncultured Parabacteroides sp. Lineage (GTDB taxonomy): Bacteria > Bacteroidota > Bacteroidia > Bacteroidales > Tannerellaceae > Parabacteroides. The sequence continues at coordinate 17,073 of CAZOKT010000008.1, forward strand.
CCATTCCGTCTTCCCCTATTTTGTTTATTACATACCATAGAAAAATATGAAACGAATACTTACTACTATCTTTTTATCTTGTTGCTTAGGAGGATATGCAACGCAAGAGATTTCCATCATTCCAAAGCCTGTCCAGCTCACGCAAGAAATCGGCACATTCGTATTGACTCCGCAAACGGTTATTTCATACGCCACAGGACTCCGCTCCCAAGCTTTATACCTGCAAGAAGTACTCTCGGCATCTACAGGCTGGGATTTAACCATAATCGAAGGAGAACATAACGACAAATCCATCCGATTATCACTGGATTCGAATGCAAACGTAGTGGAGAGCTATACCCTGTCTGTGCAAGATTCGGGCGTATTGATTCAGGGAGCCGATGCGGGGGGCGTGTTCTATGGCATACAGACTCTCCTGCAACTCTTTCCGGCAGAGGTATATAGTTCCGTAAGACAGAAGAATATTGCGTGGGTAGCTCCTGCGGTACGAGTTTATGATGCGCCATCTCATCCGTGGAGGGGCATGATGCTTGACGTGGCTCGTTACTTTCATGATAAGGATTTCGTGAAGAAATACATCGACATGATGGCGATGTACAAGATGAACAAGTTCCAGTTTCACCTGATAGATGACTCGGGATGGAGACTGGAAATCAAGAAATATCCGAAGCTCACTGAGGAGGGTGCATGGGCAGGTAAAGACCAAAACCGGCTGGGGGGCTATTATACGCAGGACGAAATCCGGGAGATTATCGAGTATGCCCGGGTACGGAACGTGGAGGTGATACCGGAGATTGAATTCCCAGCCCACATGCTCTCGGCGGTATCTGCCTATCCTTGGCTGAGTTGTCACGGAGAACCGCGCGAAGTCCCCATGCAACACTTCATAAGCCGGGATTTGATATGCGTCGGAAAGGAGTCCTCCTACCAGTTTTTGCAGGACGTATTGGATGAAACCGTAGCTCTTTTTCCTTCGCATTACATCAATATCGGAGGAGACGAGGCGGTATATGACAATTGGGAAAAGTGCCCCTTGTGCCAGGAAGTAATGAAGAAAGAGGGCTTGAAAGAGGCCTCCGAGCTTCAGGGATACCTTACAAACCGCGTTCTTCGTATGATGGAAGAGAAGGAACGTACCCTCATCGGGTGGGAAGAAATTATCCAACGCGGGGAATTGGACGGGCAGGTCGTAGCCCTAATCTGGCATAACGAGAAGGATTCGATGATAGCAGTGGATAAAAACCACTTGGCTATCCTTACCCCTGCTACGCACACTTATTTGGATTTCCCCGAAAGCAGGACGCCGGGAGAGGTAAAGGCTGCCACATGGATGCCTCCCATTTCGGTAGAAAAGGTTTATTCTCTTGCGGCAAAGGACTATACTCCGGATTCGCACGTGCTGGGCGTACAAGGATGTATGTGGTCAGATCAGTTTATTCACGGCACTATTCTTCAGGAGATTGTGCCTATCAACGAGAACCGTTCTGAGAACTATGTGGAGTATTTCACCTTCCCTCGCCTCTTGGCATTGGCGGAGGTAGGCTGGACAAGTGAGGCGAATCGCTCCTATCCGGACTTTGCTCGGCGCCTGACTCAGCATTATGTGCGCTTGGACAATAAGGAATGTAACTACCGGGTGCCCGAACCAACGATAGCCAATATGCAGGAAACCTCCGAGGGGGTACGGTTCACTTTGGAAGAGAGTGTGGCGGGAGCGCTTATCCGATATACTACCGACGGGAGCTATCCTACCATCCACTCGCCACTTTATACCGAGCCTGTGATGGTGGACACGAAGAATAATTTCCGGGCTATCACGGTAGTGTCAGGCCGTCATTATTCCCTACCGATTTATTTTGCCTATGATTATTCGGAATACAAGCAATTCGGAGAGTTTACAGCCGACTGGAAACCGGCTATCGTGCAGGCAGAAAATCCCTCTTTATGGCGTATTGACGCCACAGGAAAGATAGCCGGAAACGGAACGTATGAGGCTACTTTCATCCAAACGGAAGGCAACAACGGACTGAAAATAGACGGCGTGAAGCTCCTCAAGCGGGAAGAGTTGCTTGCCGATATGCCCCAAACGCAAAGCGTCTCGAAGCAACAAAACGCAGTGTATCGGTTTGAAGTGAAGAGTTTCGAGGCAGGAACGCCGTTCTACTTGGACGCATATATCTCCGGAGAAGGCGGGAATGGCACGAACGGAGCCGTATTTATCCGAAAAATATAGTGAACATCAAAAAAATATCGTGGGGCGAAATGCTCCACGATATGTATGATAAGCAAAAGACATAAGGGTCAGACTTCGAGCGCACCGATAATCTCGCGCACGGATTTGAACCCGTGTCGTTCGCAATATGCCTTAATTCCTTCTATGACCTTAAGCGATACGGTAGGATCTACAAAGTTATATGTTCCGATTTGGACGGCTGTAGCTCCTGCAAGCATGAACTCTACCGCATCTTTCCAGCCGGAAATTCCCCCCAAACCAATAATCGGGATACGTACCGCCTTCGAGGTTTGCCATACCATACGCAAGGCTACGGGCTTCACACACGGTCCCGACAATCCGCCTGTTACGGTGGATAGGACAGGTTTGCGCCTCTCGGCATCGATGGCCATGCCCAGCATCGTATTGATAAGCGATACCGCATCGGCTCCTTCCCCCTCTACTGCGCGTGCAATCTCGGTGATGTCTGTAACATTAGGTGAGAGCTTCACAATCAATGTTTTGGGATATACCTTGCGAACTGCACGCACCACTTCGCTCGCTCCTGCGCACGTTACGCCGAAAGCCATCCCTCCTTGCTTCACGTTCGGGCAGGAGATGTTCAGCTCGATGGCGGGAATCTTGTCCAATTCTGCAATACGTTCTGCACACGCCACGTATGTATCTACCGACGAGCCGCTTACGTTTACAATCATGTGTGTGTCCAAATCCTTTATTTGCGGATAGATATTCTCTGCGAAATAGTCTGTGCCTTTGTTCTGAAGTCCCACCGCATTGAGCATTCCTGAGGGTGTTTCCGCCATGCGCGGATAGGGATTTCCCTCGCGAGGGTATATGGTTGTACCCTTTACAAAGATACCTCCCAAGCGGTTTATGTCCATGAAATCCGCATATTCAATGCCATATCCGAACGTACCGGAGGCAGTCATCACCGGATTTTTAAGCTCCAAATTTCCTATCTTTACCTTTAATTCAGCCATGATAATTTCTCTATGTTAAATACAGGACCTTCCGTACATACACATACGTGGTGTTCATTTTTCAGTTTCTCCACACAACATAGGCACGCTCCTATGCCGCAAGCCATTGTATTCTCAAGGGAGACCTCGCACGCGATGCCATGCCCGGAGGCGTAACGTGCCACAGCCTGCATCATGGGTTTGGGTCCGCAGGTGTAAATCCGGTCGAAGTGCGCCGATTGAAGCAGGGAATGATTCGTGACGTATCCCCGCTCTCCCATCGAGCCGTCCTCAGTAGTGATGTACACCTCCCCGTATTCTTTAAATAACTCTACCTCAAGCAAATCGCAAGCCGACCGTGCTCCCAGCAGAAAGGTCGGCACAAATCCCTCCGATTTCAGGCATAAACCCAAGTAAAGCAAGGGAGCAATCCCTACGCCTCCGCCTATTAGGAGGAGCTTTTCGCCGACTTCGTGCGGCATCGTGAAGCCATTTCCCAAAGGCAGGAGCACATTGATAAGCTCACCCGTGCGGGCTTCTGCCAGCTTGTGCGTACCATCGCCCACCATTTGGATGAGCAACCAGAGCTCATTGCGCGCCCTGTCTACGAAATTCACCGATATAGGGCGGCGCAAGAAAGTGGTAGGCGAATTGTCCACTCGCACCTGCACGAATTGCCCTGCCTTTATTTCGGGCAAAGGGCTTGCGGAGGTCAGCTTCAACAAACAATAATTTTGATGGAGTCGCTCGTTCCCAACCACCTTCATGTCAAGCATATACTTCTTCATAATCCGTTCCGTTTACATAATTTGCAGGCAAAGATACAAAGAAAAGAAAATATGGGCAAAAAGGGTTACTCCTTTGCGGATTTCTCGGGCACGAACATCTCGAAGGTATTGTCCGCATAAAACACCATGATACGGCTCACGCGCTTCTCCGGAGCCTTGCCCGTATTTTCCGGTTCGGGAGCTTTTTCGGGCGCCGGATTCGGGGCAGGCGCGCGTTCGGGAACGAGATTGATTTGAGGCAATGCGCCCGGAGTGCGGAACAAATCGGGCGAACCAGCCCCTTCGCGTAGCATCTCACCCTTGCCGAACAGAAGCCAATCGGGATTAATATACGGATAACGGGTCAGGATTTTTATCATCACCTCGAGGCTCGGATTGTTGCGCCCTGCGAGGATGTGCGAGATAGAGGCGCGCTGGATGCCGATGTTATTGGCGAATTGTGCCGGCCCCACACCTTCGTGCTCCATTATTTTTAAAATACGCTCTTTCATATGCTCGAAATTTATCGGTATCATGTCATTTTGTCTTTATTTCCTTTCCATTTTCCTTTCGGGAAAGCCTGATACAAAGGTAAACATATTTCGGGAAACAAAAAGTGAAATGTTATAAAAATATACGAGTATAAATATAAACAATAAGCGCAAGATGTAAACAAAACAGAGTGTAAACATTTGTATCCTGCCTAAAGCTATGCTTTGAATATTTTTGTTATTTATCTTGTTTTTAGTTTATTAAGCAACGAAACATAACCAGTTTTAGGCGTTAATTTTACAGAAAGATACAGATGTTGCTCGACAGATTGACCTGTTTCTTCGGTTATTTTTCCTATAGTATTGGTTTATTTTCTCTTAAATGATACCAGTTTCCATCTGTTTATAGGTTACATTTGTATCCATTCACAAAAGCAACGAAAGTATATTTTGGGAAATTCAACGTAATGTTTACAGCTGGAAATATATAAAAGTAAACAGATTCTCCCCTCCTGCTCTATTGAACATTTGTAAACATACGGGATTTTACCGGATTAAGCTCGGTTTTTTGAGGATGAAAATTATCGGGCATGTGACAATTTGGCATATGCAAAAGAGAAGCTATTCCGCATCCGGTGTTTTGAAACCTCAAGTGCCAAATTTAGCTCATATTCACGCCCTTAGGACGATTCTCGGGAAATATGCAAAAATAAAAAGGGATAAAATAAGATTAACGTGCAGAAATACAACGAATAAAGGCCAAAAATAGGGATACGGTTCTCGGCTTAATGGAGGATTTTGTAGAGCAATTCCTTGAGGATATCCGCGTCGGTCTGCGAATTGTTTGCCACCCCTTTCGAGCGAGCATCAGCTTCACGCAAGAGGCTTATCAGGTTGAACACCTTCATGGGTGGATAGTTTCGTGCCCCTGTCTGGTAATCTTTCAGCTGGAAGGTACTTCGCAATCCGAGCGCCTCCATCCATGCCGCGTCTGAACGCTGGGGTGTATAGAAACAGATAAGCAGATTGGAGAAATAATTGAACAGCACGGAGAGCGTCACCTGAATCGGATTGTTCTTGGGGTTCTGGGCAAAGTTGAGGATGATGCGGTTTGCCTTCAGTACGTCTTTTGCGGCAATAGCCCGGAGGAGCTCGAAATTGTTATACTCCTTGCTGATGCCCACATGCGCCTCCACCAGTTCGGGTGTGACGCGATTTGAGCCTTTTTCAGCCACGATTATCTTCAGTTTTGTTATTTCCTTGTCTAGCCGAGTTAAATCGTTTCCTACGCAATCTGAGAGCATCTGGGCGGCTTTCGAGTCGATAGCGAGTTGCTGTTCGCGAAATAGTCCTTCGATAAACGCCGGCATTTTGTATTCAGGTACCTTCCGGGACTCGAACAAGATACCCTGTCGAGCTACGGTTAAGGCAAGCGACTTGCGCCTGTCCAGTGTTTTGTATTTGTAGTTCAGGACGAGAATCGTCGAGGTAAGCGGCATACGGGCGTAGGCAGAGAGCACTTCGATATCGCGCATCTGCTGCGCTTCGCGGATGACGATAAGCTGATATTCCGACATCAACGGATAGCGCCGTGCAGCGTTGATGACCGATGCCGCATTCGTATCCTGCCCATAAAGTACCAGTTGGTTGAAGTCACGCTCTTCGTCGGTCAGCACCGTCTCCATCAGCAGGGAAGTAATCCGGTCGATAAAGTAAGGCTCTTCACCCATCAGTGCATAAATAGGGCTGAACCGGCGTGCGCGTATCGCCGTGCAAATCTCCTCATAGGTGTACTCTTTGGATGCCATGCCTAATATCAATTGTTCATATTAATTCTCAATCGAAAAAACTACCAGCTGAACAAGATATGTTGCACGGTCTTTTTATCGTCGATAATCTGCTTCAATGCCTCGATGCCCAGCAGGACGTGTTCCTTGACGTAGAGGCGCGTCACCTGCCGGTCACTCTCTTCCGTCTTGACGCCCTCTTCCTCCAGCGGCTTGTCAGACACCATGAGCAGTGCTCCGGTGGGTATCTTGTTGGCAAAGCCCGTAGTGAGGAGTGTGGCAGTCTCCATGTCGATGCCCGTAGCATGCGTCTTTTTCAGGTATTCTTTGAAGTCCTCGTCATATTCCCATACGCGCCGGTTGGTAGTATATATCGTCCCTGTCCAATAATCACGCCCGCGGTCGCGTATGGCAGACGAGATGGCGCGTAGCATCGAGAACGCCGGAAGCGAGGGAACCTCAGGTGGAAGGTAAGCGTTCGACGTCCCTTCGCCCCGTATGCCAGCTATGGGGAGCAGGTAATCGCCTAACTGCGTGGTGCGTTTCAGCCCTCCACATTTCCCTAGGAAAAGTACCGCGTTGGGATGTATTGCCGAGAGTAAGTCCATTACGGTGGCAGCATTGGCGCTTCCCATGCCGAAGTTTATGATGGTTATTCCGTCCGCACATGCGTTGGGCATATTGTTTTTAGGGCCTAACACCGGCACGTTATAGTGCTCAGCAAACAGATCTACGTACTTACTGAAGTTTGTGAGCAGGATGTGCTTCGTGAAGTCTTCTAAGCGACGTTCCGTATAACGTGGAAGCCAGTTCTCTACAATCTCTTGCTTTGTTTTCATCGTGTGTTTCCTCTCCTTCAAATGAGTAGAACAAAGGTACATTTCTTTTCGGATTATGCAAAGCTCTCCTATTTTCCTCTGTGTTAAAATATATTTCAATAACTAAGGACAAATTTCCCTCCCGAATCTTACAATCTATTACATACAGTTAAGTTTTTGCCACCGGAATACGACAACGTTTCGTGTTTTTAATAGAAATTTGATCTGATTCTACTTCGGATGCTTGCAGCTCTCGGTGGAAAAACGTATCTTTGTAGAGTAAGTTTGTATGTGGAAAACAGAAGAAGATGAACAAACCGTTGGGACTCCCTTCATTTGACGCCCGCATTCGCGAGCAGAATGGAAAAAAGCAGATATTCGATCCCGCGAGACGTCGTTATGTGGTATTGACGCCCGAGGAATGGGTACGTCAGCATTTTGTGAATTACCTGATACGGGAACGGGAGTTTCCGCTGGAAGCCATTGCCAATGAGGTGCCGATACGGCTACACAATACCTTGAAGCGGTGCGACACAGTGGTGTATGGGCGGAAGATGGAGCCGCTTATGGTGGCAGAGTATAAATCACCCGACACAGACATCACGCCCGATGTGTTCGACCAAGTCATGCGCTACAACATGGTGTTGCATGCCAAATACCTCGTCGTGAGCAACGGGTGGAGGCATATCTGCTGCCGACCGGATTATGTCAAAGGAAAGTACGTGTTCCTCGAAGAGATTCCGGTATATGG
>CAZOKT010000009.1:0-23865 GCA_964580505.1 uncultured Parabacteroides sp.
AGGTACCCATGATGCTGGGGATGAGCTGAAATAGTTAATCATATTATAACATTTATGTATTATAAAGCATTAGACATACTGAAAGGCATGATAGCCCGCCCCTCTTTCAGCAGGGAAGAGAAGGAGGTAGCAGATTATTTAGAGCAGACATGGAAAGCTTCGGGGCACGTAGTGTACCGCAGTGGGAATAATATATGGCTTACAGCCGGTATGATTGACCCGCGGAAACCAACCCTGCTGCTGAACTCACATATAGATACGGTGCGGCCGGCAAGCGGTTGGACGCGCAACCCTTTCACGCCTGAAGAGACGGAAGACGACCGCCTCTATGGATTGGGAAGCAATGATGCCGGAGCAAGCGTAGTTTCCCTCTATGCAACCTTCTGTTTGTTAACGGAGAAGGAGCAACCTTATAATCTTATCTATTTGGCCTCTTGCGAAGAGGAAGTCTCAGGCAAGCAGGGAATCGAGAGCGTGCTTCCCCTCTTACCGCCTATCGCTTTTGCCATAGTGGGCGAACCTACCGGAATGCATCCGGCGGTGGCCGAGAAAGGACTGATGGTTTTGGATTGTGTCGCGAAAGGAAAGGCTGGGCATGCAGCACGCAATGAGGGTGTGAATGCCATATATCAGGCGATGAAAGACATCGAATGGTTTCGAACTTTTCAATTTCCCAAACAAAGTGATTTCTTGGGACCGGTGAAGATGAGTGTAACGGTTATTCATGCCGGGACGCAGCATAATGTGGTGCCCGACCGATGTGAGTTCACGGTTGACGTACGTTCGAATGAGTATTATAGCAATGCTCAGTTATATGAAGAGATAAAAGCGCGTGTGGAATGCGAGGTAACGGCACGCAGCTTCCGACTGAACTCTTCCCGTACAGACCTTCATCATCCGTTCGTAGAGCGGGCAGTCATGTTAGGCAGAGAGCCTTTCGGGTCTCCTACGTTAAGCGACCAAGCCCTTATGCCTTTCCCATCGGTAAAGATAGGTCCGGGCGACTCAGCACGTTCCCATTCTGCGGATGAATATATCGGACTGATAGAGATACGCGAAGCAATAGCTCTGTATGTAAGGTTGTTGGACAGACTGAGGATATAATATGCCACTAAGGAGTCGGATAATCCATTCGGAAGTTATACGTCCGATATTGACGTTAGGCATAGGCTCTATCTGTGCGCAATTGATACCCTTTGCTATGTCTTTCGTTTTAGCCCGGCTCTATACTCCTGAGCAGTTTGGAGAGTTAGGTTTATTATTAACTATGCTGGAATTCTGCTTATTGTGGCTTCCGCACGTTACGAATTAGCCATCGTTCGCGCTCGTTCGGATTCGGAGGCGGCTGCTATTGCTGTATTATCTATAGGTATCGCCTTTGTATTATGTAGTGGTTTATACCTGATAATAGGGTTATCTGATGTATTCCAATGGGTATATATCAATCAAATTTCTGGGAGATACCTTTTGCCTGCATTTATACTTCTGTCTGCTTTATTCCAAGTACTTATCAATTACCAGAACTATAGAGAGGGATATAAATCGATAGCAGGCTTCACCATAGCCCGCAATATCATTCAAGCCATAGCCCATTTGTTATTATCCGCATTCCATCGAATAAATGGATTGATATATGGAACGTTAGTAGGAGTTGCTGGAGGATGTTTATTATTCCTTTATAAGAACGGGAGGCATTATGCATGGCATCTGATTTCTCCTAAGAAAATAGGTTATATTTTCCGCAAATATGCGAATTTTCCCAAGTATGCATTGCCTTCTTCTCTGATGAACATTCTCTCTACAAATCTTCCGGTGATATTATTTGCTCTGTTTTTTACAAAGCAGGAGGTTGGTTATTTCACAATGACAAATACGCTGTTTTATCTGCCAATATCTTTATTGGGTAATTCCATCGGGCAGGTATTTTAAAGAAAGCATCCGTTTGGGATTTGCATAAGAGCGCTCATCTCGGTTGGCTTGTGGCTTATTTTAGTGGAGTATTATTCACTTTAGTTGCTTTATTGCTGGTGGGTGGAAACCGTTATTTATTTGCTTTCCTTTTAGGCGAAGAGTGGGATGTTATCGGCGATTACTCCGTTATTCTGTTGCCGTGGTTTGTTTTGGCGCTGTGCTTTTCTCCTTTAAGTCTGATTTTCGATGCAGAAGATAAGCAATCTAAAGAGATGTGTCTGAATATAATGGCATTTGTGTTGCGGATAGCGGCTATTTTCATAGGCGGTTCTTTGGCTTATTCGGCAAAACAGGTGGTTCTTTTTTATACGTTCGGAAGCATTTTGGTATGGATAATAGAAGGCTGGGTGATATTTCGCATATTGAATATATCCGTAAAGCGAAGGCTCTTATTCTTCGCTTATCTCTTTATATTGTTTGCCGTTTGGGGAGGATTTATACGATGTTGTATTTCTATTTAAAGAAGGAGAAGGAAAGAGGCTTCCGTTTTATGCCTATATTCGGTGGCATTTATGTCTGACTTACCGGATGAATATAGGCATAAATATTTTAATGTTTAGCCAGTTATATCTCTATTCCGCAGAAGCTATCTCAATTAAAAAGTGTACCTTTGCGGAAAAATTAGCAAATAGAATAAGTTAAGACATGGGGATTGAACAGCAAATAGCCGGTTCGGTGATGGCCGGCATCAAGGAATTATATGGTGCGGAGGCGGATGCTGCGCAGATACAGTTGCAGAAGACGAAGAAAGAGTTTAAGGGGCATTTGACGTTGGTAGTCTTTCCATTCCTGCGTATGTCGAAGAAGTCTCCGGAGCAAACTGCCCAGGAGCTTGGCGAATATTTGGTGAAGAATGAACCGGCGGTGGCAGAGTTTAATGTGATTAAAGGCTTTTTGAACCTAACCGTAGCGTGCGGATGCTGGATTCATCTGTTGAACGAGATAAACGCACAGGCACATTACGGCATTGTGTCGGCTCAGGAGGATTCGCCTTTGGTCATGATTGAGTACTCTTCTCCGAATACCAACAAGCCTTTACACTTGGGTCATGTGCGCAATAACCTATTGGGTTATAGTTTGTCGAGGATAATGGCGGCAAATGGGAATAAGGTAGTAAAGACAAATATTGTAAATGACCGTGGCATTCATATCTGCAAGTCGATGCTGGCTTGGAAGAAATGGGGCAATGGAGTAACACCGGAATCGACCGGAAAGAAGGGAGACCACTTGATTGGTGATTTCTATGTCTTGTTCAGCAATAAGTTAAAGGAGGAGACATCGGCATTGGAAGCGCAAGGCATGACGAAAGAAGAGGCTGAAGCGGCTTCACCTTTGATGCAGGAAGCACGTGAGATGCTCCGTAAATGGGAAGCAGGTGATCCGGAAGTGCGCAGTCTTTGGAAGATGATGAACGAATGGGTTTATGCGGGCTTTGATGAGACGTATAAATTGATGGGCGTAGACTTTAATAAGATTTACTATGAATCGGACACCTATCTGGAAGGGAAAGCCAAAGTATTGGAGGGCTTGGAGAAGGGTATCTTCTATCGTCGAGAAGACGGCTCGGTGTGGGCTGACTTGACGAAAGAGGGCTTGGATGAGAAACTCTTGCTCCGTGCGGATGGGACTTCGGTCTATATGACGCAAGATATCGGTACGGCTAAGCTCCGTTTTGACGATTATCCTATCAATAAAATGATTTATGTCGTAGGCAACGAGCAGAACTACCATTTCCAAGTATTGTCTATTTTGCTGGATAAGTTAGGCTTTTCTTTTGGCAAAGGATTGGTACATTTCTCCTACGGCATGGTGGAATTGCCGGAAGGAAAGATGAAGAGCCGCGAAGGAACGGTGGTTGATGCCGATGACCTCATGACTGAAATGATCAATACTGCCCGTGAGACATCTCAAGAATTGGGTAAGTTGGATGGTCTTACAAAAGAAGAATCCGAGAATATCGCACGTATAGTCGGACTTGGCGCATTGAAGTATTTCCTGTTGAAAGTCGATCCGCGTAAAAATATGACCTTTAATCCGAAAGAGTCTATTGACTTTAATGGCAATACGGGACCTTTCATTCAATATACGTATGCGCGTATCTGCTCCGTATTGCGTAAAGCAGTGGAATTGGGTATTGCTCTTCCATTAGAATTACCTACTGACTTCACCATTTCCGAAAAGGAAGAGGGTATGATTCAACTATTGGCAAACTTCGCATCGGTGGTTAAAGAGGCTGGCGATACGTATAGTCCGGCATTGATTGCTAATTACACGTATGATTTGGTGAAAGGATACAATCAGTTCTATCATGACTACTCTATCTTGCACGAGGCCGACGAACAATTGAAAGTGTTCCGTCTGGTTCTTTCGGCCAATATAGCTAAAGTAGTGAAAGAGGCAATGGCCTTGTTGGGTATTGAGGTTCCGGAACGTATGTAATTCGTTGAGGTTATGGGCAAGAATAAGTTGGCAAAGTTTGATGATATGGCGACTTATCCGCACGTGTTCCAGTATCCGTTTAGTGTCTTACAGGCAGAAGGTTTTCCGATGCGCGGACATTGGTGTGAGTTCTTTGGCAATGAGAATCCGATAGTGTTGGAATTAGGTTGCGGGAAAGGCGAATATACGGTGGGTATGGCACGCCTATTCCCGGAGAAGAACTTCATAGGTGTAGATATCAAAGGTGCACGGATGTGGAGCGGTGCCAAAGAATCGCTGGAATGCGGCATGAAGAATGTGGCATTCCTCCGGACAAGCATCGAACTGATTGCGCATTTCTTTGCACATGAAGTGGCGGAAATATGGATTACTTTCCCTGACCCGCAAATGAAAAAGGTGAACAAACGCCTCACATCGACACGTTTTATGAAACTCTATCGGGAGATTCTCTCCGGAGAGGGCTTGATTCATCTGAAGACGGATAGCAATTTCCTCTTTACTTATACGTGTGAGATGGTTAAGGAAAACCGCTATCCGATTCGGGTCTGCACGGACGACCTCTATCATTGTGGTTTAGTGGATGAGATTCTTTCTATCCGTACTTATTATGAACAGCAGTGGCTGGATAGAGGGTTGAGCATTAAATATATTCAGTTTATCTGTGAAGAGCGAGATTCCTTTGTTGAACCGGATGTCGAGATAGAATATGATGATTACCGCAGTTTTAACCGCAGTAAACGGAGCGCACTTGCGGCCGGAAAATAACTTTTGTTTTCAACTTTCATTTTTTTAATCTGTATGAATATTTATCCACAATTAATTTGGGATGCGTTGCGTAATGTGCGTTATCCGGGAACAGGCAAAGATTTGGTTGAGATGGGAATGGTAGAAGATAATATCCGCATCGACGGACTAAACGTTACCTTCTCGCTGATTTTCGATAAGCCCAACGATCCGTTCATTCGCTCAGTGGTGAAAGCCGCGGAGACAGCTATCCTCACTTATGTAAGCTCGGATATCAATATAAAGAATAATATCACGGTCAAAGCTCGTCAGTTAGCACGTCCGGAGCCGGACAAACTGCTTCCGGAAGTGAAGAATATCATCGCTATCTCGTCAGGAAAAGGCGGTGTGGGCAAGAGTACTGTCGCGGCGAACCTTGCAGTGGCGTTGGCACAGTTAGGTTATAAAGTGGGACTGCTTGACGCAGATATATTCGGACCTTCTCAGCCGAAAATGTTCAACCTCGAAGAGACACGCCCTTATATGGTTGAAGTAGGAGGGCGTGAATTGATTGAGCCGGCCGAGAACTACGGGGTAAAGATGCTCTCCATCGGCTTTTTCGTGAACAAAAAAGATGCGGTGTTGTGGCGTGGTGCTATGGCAAGTAATGCCTTGAAACAATTAATAGGTGATGCGAACTGGGGCGATTTAGATTATTTCCTGATTGACCTGCCACCGGGCACAAGTGATATTCACCTGACGATGGTACAAACGTTGGCTATAACTGGTGCAGTGGTAGTAAGTACACCTCAAGAGGTTGCTCTTGCCGATGCGCGTAAAGGAATCAGTATGTTTACGGGAGAAAAAGTTAATGTACCGGTTTTAGGATTGATAGAGAACATGGCATGGTTCACGCCGGCCGAGTTGCCAAACAATCGGTACTATCTCTTTGGCAAGGAGGGGTGTAAGCGTTTGGCTGAAGAACTGCACGTGCCACTTCTAGGTCAGATTCCGATTGTACAGAGTATATGCGAAGGAGGAGATAACGGAAAGCCTGTGGTATTGAATCCGGATAGCATTACCGGTGCTGCATTTCGGGAATTGGCAGAGAATGTCGTGGCGCAAGTTTCTTATCGCAATGAGCATTTGGCTCCTACACAGCGTGTCCACGTCACTAAAAAATAACAAATAGCTACGATCATTACTATGCAACCTATAAAAAAGAAAAAGGTTGTCATCACGACAACCAATCTCCATTGTTAACCTTAAATCTAATACCATGAAAAACACAGTGCAAATATAGAGAGTTTATGTTATATAACATATAAATCTATAAGTTTTTATCTTAGATTTAACTCTTTTTATACTATCATTTCCCTTTCAAGTCACCTTTAAATATATTTTTAGAATTAAACCAGCTTATTTGTTCCTTCAGCTTCGATGCCCATTGACCAAACGCAACGAACATTTAGTTTGCGGTCTAATATTACAATGTCTGCATCTTTTCCTCGCGCTAACGAACCTTTGCGGTCGGCAATATTGAGGAGTCGAGCCGGTGTTTCTGAAGCCATGCGTATAGCATCCTCCAAAGGAATATCTACCTTTTGTACCATTATTTGGATGAGCTTGTCCATCGTGGCTAAACTACCCACCAACGAAGAGCGGTCAGCCAATTTACATACACCGTCTTCTATAATGAAACGCGGGTCAATATCGGGATGTTCACAAGCCGCATATGAAACAGCATCTGTAACCAAGCAAGTCTTTTCCGCACCCTTCAACTTGTAGACCAACCGAAGGATCGTAGAAGGCAAATGTATACCGTCAGCAATGACCTCGACCGTCATATTATCCATCAAGTACACACTCTCAACGGTTCCTTCATACTTATATTCATGTCGTTTATGGAATCCCGGCATGGCGTTGTAGAAATGAGCGGCATGTGTAAATCCTGCTTCATAAGCTTCTCGGATTAAATCAAATTCAGCTTCCGTGTGTGTTACGGCAAGTAAGATACCTTTCGATTTGATACATTTGGCAAATTCCATAGCTCCTTCAAGTTCAGGACTGATATCCCAACGTTTGATGCAAGGAAAATCTTCCAATAAGGAAGTGTATTCTGCTTTGTCTAATTCTTTAATAGAATCGGAGAATAGATTGCCTGCCATTTTAGGATTCAGATAAGGACCTTCTAAATGCAATCCTTGTATAGGCAATTCTTTAGTTGCCATAAGGTTTTCACAAACAGCCGCAGCTCTGCGAATCTCTTCTGCAGAAGAAGATGTCAAGGTCGGGATAATGGATGTCGCTCCATGCCGGAGATGTGCTTTCGTTGCAGCGCGGAATACCTCCTCAGTTCCCTCTTTGAAATCGTGTCCGCCCCCACCATGTACATGCATAGCTACAAAGCCCGGTACAATGTACATGCCGCGGGCATCGATGACTTTCGCACCAATAACCGCCAAATCACTATTAGTAACTTCCAATATTTTCCCGTCGCAAATTAATACAGAGCCTTCTTCTAACCAACCTTGTGGAGTCAGTATTTTGCCATTAATTATTTGTGTTAGCATGAGATAAATGTTTATTTGTTTAGATTAGCTTGTTTGTGCCATCCACCAATTTCCCCATCGACCAGACAGCCCGAAGTTGTAAATTTTTATCCAATACAATAATGTCGGCATCTTTACCACGTTGCAGAGAGCCTTTCCGATCATATACGCCCATAATGCGTGCCGGAGTCTCCGAAGCCATACGAACCGCATCCGCTAGAGGAATATCCGCTTTTTGTACCATTGTGCGAATAAGTCTGTCCATTGTAGCAATACTTCCTGCCAAGGCAGAGTGGTCAGACAGTTTGCATACGCCGTCTTCGATGATGACGCGCGGGTCAAATGCTACCTTACTATCCGTTGCCGTACAGGCTAAAGCGTCCGTACATAAGCAAGTACGCTCTACTCCTTTAATTTTATATACCAAGCGTAGGATGGTCGGGGGAACATGAATACCGTCTGCAACCACTTCCACGGTCATATCATCAATCAAGTACACACTTTCTACGGTTCCTTCATACTTATATTCACGGCGTTTATGGAAACCCGGCATGGCATTGTAGAAATGCGTAGCATGAGAATAGCCCACTTCATAGGCGGTAAGAATATCTTCATATTCGGCTGCGGTATGTCCTACAGATGCTAATACTCCTTTAGATGTGATATATTTTCCGAATTGCATAGCACCGGGCAGTTCGGGGGCGGCATCCCAACGTTTGATGCAGTGCGTCTCTTCCAATAATGGTATATATTCTTCAGGGTCTGGGTTTTTAATCCATTCGGGAATCTGAGCACCTGCCATTTTCTTGTTGAAGTAATGTCCTTCCAAATGCAAGCCCAGTACCGGACTGTCCGGTTCAGCCATGAGTTTTTCTGTGGTTTCAGCAGCAGCTCGAATCATCGGAATCGTAG
The DNA here is from genome assembly GCA_964580505.1 of uncultured Parabacteroides sp. Lineage (GTDB taxonomy): Bacteria > Bacteroidota > Bacteroidia > Bacteroidales > Tannerellaceae > Parabacteroides. Next base: position 8,598 of record CAZOKT010000009.1, read on the forward strand.
AAGAAGAGAGGGTTGGGAATATGGAGGTGGTTCCATGCTGCATGTGTGTTTGAACAGCTATTCGGAAAGCATCTTCAGTCCCTTCCATAAAGTCGCGTCCACCTCCGCCATGAACGTGAATCTCTACACCGCCGGGAACGATGTACATACCTTTGGCATCGATTAAGTTCGCCCCGACTACTGCTAAATCACAATTCGTAACTTCCAGGATCTTATTATCCTGAATTAATACAGAGCCATCTTTCAGCCAGCCCTGCGGGGTAAGAATCTTACCGTTTATAATTTGTGTTAACATCTTTGTTATGATTTATAAGGCATCACAAAATTAACGAAAAATCGAAGAATAAGTTCCTATGTTAGGAGGGATTTTGCTGAATTTCCTATTAAAAATGTATAAATGTGTATTCTACTTTTTTATATAGGTAATTTAATCGTACTTTTGCTACATCGTTTTTCGTTTATAACTCTAACTAAACATGGATTCGGAGAAGAAGGAAGCAAAAGAAATAAATAAACATTCGTTACTGATAGTTGCTGTTATTGTTTTGACATTAATCGCTTGTGCGGGAGTTTATTATATTTTCTATCAGCAAAAGCAGATGGAAGAGATGACCCAGTCGTTCGATTTGGAGAAAGAGATGATGGCCGACGATTTGAATGAACTTTCTTTGCAGTATGAAGGCTATAAGTTCAGTGTGAGCAATGATTCGTTGGTCGCTCAGCTTTCGACAGAGCAAGCCAAAGTGCAACGCTTGATGGAGGAACTTCGCACGGTGAAAGCTACCAATGCCAAAGAAATCGCCCGTTTAAAAAAGGAAATCACGACATTGCGCAAGATTATGCGTAATTATGTGGTGCAGATTGATTCGTTGAACCGGGCTAATGAGCAACTGAAAGTGGAAAAGCATGAAGCCGAAAAGAAATATCGCCAAGTCTCTTCTACGGCGGCGAGTTTGAAGAAAGAAAAAGAACAGCTCACAGAGCGGGTCACTTTAGCCAGCAAGTTGGATGCGACAGGCATCACGGTTACACCGGTCAATTCGCGAGGCAAATTAGCCAAGCATATCAAAAGGATGGAACAGTTTGTGGTGAATTTCCGGATTGCCAAGAATATTACGGCTCCGGTGGGCGAGAAGGAAATCTACGTGCGTATCCTGAAGCCGGATGATGATGTGCTGGTGAAGAGCCGTAGCAATCTCTTTACTTTCGAGGGCAAGGAAATCAATTATTCCATGAAGAGAATGATAGAATATGAAGGCGAGGAAGTGCCTGTTACGATGTATTGGGATATAGAGGAGTATCTCTCGGCGGGCACTTATCGGGTTGATATCTTTGCCGATGGGAATTTGATCGGGAAGCAAACGTTTGAATTGAAAGACTAACATATATAATATGAAACCTACATTATTTGTTTTAGCTGCCGGTATGGGAAGCCGGTACGGTGGATTGAAGCAGTTGGACGGACTGGGTCCTAATGGCGAAACTATCATGGATTATTCCATCTTCGATGCGATTCGCGGTGGTTTTGGTAAGTTAGTGTTTGTCATCCGCAAGTCGTTCGAACAGGATTTCCGCGAGAAAATTGTTTCCAAATACGAGAACCATATACCTGTAGAGGTAGTATTCCAAGACCTAAACGATCTGCCCGCAGGCTTTACTTGCCCTGAAGGACGCCAGAAACCGTGGGGTACGAATCATGCCGTATTGATGGGCAAGGAGGTAATCAAGGAACCGTTTGCGGTGATTAATGCGGATGACTTCTACGGTCGGGATAGCTTTGCGGTAATTGGCAAGTGGCTGTCTGGTATGGAAGGCAAGCAGAATGAATATTGCATGGTGGGCTACCGTGTGGGCAACACGTTGAGCGAAAGTGGCTCGGTGGCTCGTGGCGTATGTGAGACGAATGCCGGAGGTTATTTGACGGGTGTCGTGGAACGTACGGCTATCGAACGCATCGATGGAGATATCCAGTTCATCGATGAGAAGGGCGAGAAGGTAGTGTTGGAAGAGAATACACCGGTATCGATGAATATGTGGGGCTTCACTCCGGATTACTTCCAGCATTCAGAGGAGTATTTCGTAGAATTCCTCAAGGAAAACATCGGAAATTTAAAGTGTGAATACTTTATCCCGCTGATGGTGAATGAGCTGATTACAAAAGGAAAGGCTACCGTGAAGGTGCTGGATACCACATCGAAATGGTTCGGTGTGACGTATGCGGCCGACCGTCAAGGCGTAGTCGACAAGCTCCAGGCACTGGTGGATGCGGGCGAATATCCAAACAGGCTATTTTAACTTAAGTTTTAAAACTTGAATAGGTTATCTGTCGTGAGACAGGTAGCCTATATATTTTTGTGTCATTCCGTAGGGATGTCTTTGCGGACGAACACTTTGTGCGAGGCATATCCGCGTGCATCAATGCCTGAGTCGGGCTGATTGCTCCACCGGTTGAGTTCCTTGCAGGCGGAGGTCTGAAGTAATCCGGTCAGTCGGCGGTAGTCCTTCACCGTCATGTACGGATGTTCCTCCAAGTAGTCTTGTGCCAGCTTCAGGCGTTGCTCGGGCGTGTACTTGTTAGACGATTTGCGGAACTTCTGCTTCGAGCGTTCGAGGTGGCAGTGGCTGTTTGCTTCCTGCACGAGCTGCTTGTCTGGCTTGAAGTGTATGTCATCCAAGATGATACTCTGGGCATTGCGCCGTTGTTCGCCCGTCTCCCTTTCAAAGCCTTTGCGCAGCCCCAGCGCCGGCGTGAACACTCCCAGTCCTTCTATCTTCACCGAATGCCCTTGCCCCAACCGGTAGGCAATCTCGTACACCAGCGAAGCCACCAGCCCTTTCACGTCTCCCTCCGTAAATGCCGTGGATTGTTCGATTTGTTTCGTGATATCTTCCAGTGTGTCCTGCCCCGTCAACTTCATGCGCGGGTACAGAATCCGTTTCCCTTCACTGTTCGGCAGGTTCGATTCCTGCATCTCATACTGTGCCATATTCTCTTATTGATGTGTTTGACCATTCTTCCCGGTAGAAAAAAGTTTTCATTTACTATGGATAAAGTCAGTTATTTACCATATATAAAATCAATTTCTACCTGTAATAATATTAAAACTTAGTGTGAGTTTATGAGAATGCAACCTGAGTTTTCAGAAACTTACTTTGCGGTTTTATAAACTCAATGTAAAATTAAATGAAATACACCATATATACAAATTTCTATATGCCATACTGATTATTTTTAGTTCCTCATGCGGATTCATACGGGAACACGGGCAGTGGTGATTACGAAGAGCGTCGGGGTTGTCCGGGAGGAAATGGGCTTGCCGAGTGTCAAAAAATTGGACACTACTGTCTAATTTCTTGACACCCGTTCTTTTATGATAGAGGGTTAATCCTATGTGTTATAGCTTGTTATCTGTTTTGGTATGATATTTGATTTAAAATGGATAGAATAAGTATAACCTATAAGATTATGAATCCAATCATCAGAAACTTCATGAGCGTAGTGAGACGCTTTAAGCTGGCAATGATACTCAATGTATTAGGGCTTGCATCGGCATTTGCGGCATTTGTTATCATCATGATGCGTGTGAGTTATGAACGGAACTTTGAGAGTTGCCACCCGAATGCGGACAGGATATACCGCGTTGACTTGAAGATAGGGCAACTTGGGGAGAACTCTATCTTGGCGCGTCCTTTTGTCTATACCATTATTCATTCTTCGCCTCTTATTGAGACGGGCACCATTATCAATCCGTTTATGTCCAAGTCATACATTACGGTAGAGAACAACGGACAGAGAGCGGGGTTCAACGAGATGATTACTACCTGTTATCCGGAGATTACGCGGATGTTCGGCTTCCGCATGGTGGAGGGCAATGCGGATTGCCTGAATGAGGTGGACAAGGTACTGATACCGGAGAGCACAGCGCGGAAGCTCTTCGGGAATAACTCGGCTATCGGGAAGCAAATTAATCTGGAAACGGGCTTCCTTTGGACGAAAGGACTGTGTAATTTCCTTGTCGTAGGCGGCGTATATAAGGACTTCCCGGAGAATACACAGTTGAACAACTACCTCTATACGGCAATGGGCGATGACTATTCGAAGAATGATTGGAGTAGCTCTAACTACTTCTGTTACGTGATGTTGCGTGAAGGAGCTAATCCGCAGGATGTGGCGGATAATTTCAACCGCACGTTCGATTATAGCCTAATGAGCTGGCTGGGCGGACAACCGTGTTCCCTCAACCTCAAACCCTTGAAGTCGCTCTATTACCGGAATGAATCGCAAGACGGGCAAGTCATGAAGAGCGGGAGTCCGGAAGTGGCAACGCTCCTGATAGGCATCGGTTTGCTGATTATCATCATCGCATGCATCAACTATACCAATATTTATACGGCACTTGCTCCGATACGCATCCGGAGCATCAACACGCAAAAGGTGTTTGGGAGCAGCGATGCCTGGCTGCGCGGTTCCCTGTTGGGCGAGGCGATGCTGGTGTCGTTCGTTTCCTTTCTGCTTGGACTGGTGATTATCTGGTACTTGCAGGAGCTGCACCTCTTGGATTTTGTCAAGGCAGATATCAGCTTCGGGTCGCATATCGGGCTGTTGATTGGCTTGGGAATCATCTCGCTGGCCGTGGGCTTGGCAGCCGGACTTTATCCTTCATATTACGTAACCTCATTCCCTCCGGCACTGATACTGAAAGGTTCGTTCGGACTCTCTCCTTCGGGCAAGAAGTTGCGCACGATATTGATAGGAGTGCAGTTCTTTATTTCTATTCTGCTCATTATCTGTGCCAGCTTTATCTACCTGCAAAATCACTATATGCGCCATATCCGCTTGGGTTTCGATACCGATCAGATTGCCGTAGTAGAGCTGAACGAAAGCATGATACAGAAATCGAAGGATGCCTACGTCAATAAGCTGAAGGAGAATCCCGCCATCGAGGATGTGGCCTTCGCTCAGCAGAAAATGGGGTCAATAGACAGCTATATGACATGGGGACGCGTAATTTGTAAGGATAAATCCGTCCAGACTTCGGTCTTTCCGGTAAGCTGGAACTTCTTTAACGTAATGGGCATCAAGGTAATGGACGGACGGATGCCTACTGAAGCCGACGAAAAGGGGAGCAGCTATGTGTTCTATGGTTATGAATCGCTTCAGAAATTTTATGAGGCCGTACCGGGCGATCGATTGGAAATAGGCTGGATGCAGAATGATTCTATCCGGTTTTATTTTGCCGGATTCACGGAAGACGTGCAGTTCTCATCCGCCCGCAATAAACTGGATGACGGCTTGTTTGTTATTAATTATCAAGGTCTGCGAACCGTATCTTATATCCGTATCAAAGCAGGGGCGGACATTGAGCAAGTGATTGACCATGTACGTAAGACAGTACAAGACATAGACCCTTCTTATCCGGTGGATATTGAGTTCTACGATACGATATTTGACAACCTCTACAAACAAGAAGAAGCATTAAAACTATTGGTAACGTTGTTCAGTTCTTTGGCGATTATAATATCGTTAGTGGGCGTATTTAGTTTAGTTATGTTCGAAGCCATTTATAGGCGGAAAGAAATAGGTTTGCGCCGTGTAATGGGAGCGAGCATCCAAGAAATCCTGCTGATGCTGAGCAAGAGCTACATTTACATAGTCCTGATATGTTTTGTTCTTGCGGCTCCGGTAGCCTATTGGGCGGTTAGCAATTGGCTGGAGAACTTTGCTTATAAAACACCGATATATGCATGGGTATTCCTGATGGCACTCCTGATTGTCTTGCTGGTAACGTTAGTTACGGTAATTTACCAGAGCTGGCATGCCGCAACTCGGAATCCGGTAGAGAGCATAAGGAACGAATGAGGCTAACCGAGTGTCAAAAAATTGGACACTACTGTCTAATTTCTTGACACTCGGTTAGAATAGGAAGATAAACATTTAACTGGGAATCAAAAGAATACTTGTCTTGGCACAATGTTTGATTGTTTTTAGGTAGATAAGATTAAATATAACATTAAACTGTATGATATTATGATTAAAATTGAAGATTTGAGTAAGTCTTTCCGTACGGAAGAAGTAGAAACAATTGCTTTGCATAAAGTATCGTTGGAAGTAAAGGATGGCGAGTTCGTTGCTGTCATGGGACCGTCCGGTTGCGGTAAATCCACTTTGCTGAATATATTAGGTCTGTTGGATAATCCTTCGGAAGGAAATTATTATTTGGGGGATAAGGAAGTCGGTCATCTAAAAGAAAGAGAGCGTACGCAAGTGCGTAAAGGGAACATCGGGTTCGTATTTCAGAGCTTTAACTTGATTGACGAATTAAACGTTTTCGAGAATGTGGAACTCCCGTTGACGTATCTCAATATCAAGCAGGCGGAACGGAAACAGCGGGTGAAAGAAATACTTGACCGTATGAATATCAGCCATCGCGCTCAACACTATCCGCAACAACTCTCCGGTGGTCAGCAGCAACGTGTGGCAATTGCCCGTGCGGTAGTTTCGAATCCGAAGATAATCCTTGCCGATGAGCCTACGGGTAACTTGGATTCAAAGAACGGCGCAGAAGTAATGCAGCTTTTGTGTGAATTGAATAAAGAAGGTACGACGATTGTGATGGTAACACACTCCAGACATGACGCAGGATTCTCACATCGCATTATCAGTCTGTTCGACGGACAGATTGTAAGTTCTGTAACTGATTTTATTTGATTTATCGTTGCGAGTAAATCGTTGTGGGAAAAAGCAAGCACGAAAAGTTATTGACGAAATGTTTCTTCCCGCAACGGAACTGCAAATTACAAAGATTTACCGTTAAATTGCTCACTATTTAATTTTATAAAGATGAGGCTTATCATTCGTAATTTCATCCGTATTTTCCAGCGTTTCAAGTTAGCAATGACCTTGAATATACTGGGTCTCTCCATAGCTTTTACTGCATTCATGATTATCATGATGCAATGGCGGTACGACATTACTTTCGATGCAGAAACTCCGAATGCCGACTGCATATACCGGGTTGACGGAAAGAATGTATTCGGACTCGAGCGTATGCCATTGTGCAGTCAGCCGATGGCGGATGTTTTCACCCAATCATCCCCGCACATTCAGGCCGGAGGTTTGATGTTGCCATGGCCTTTTCCGTCCTATCTTACAATAGATACACATCGAGGTGAGAAGTACACTTTTAAAGAAGAAATTACGTTGTGTACGCCAACCATAGTCGATGTCTTTCAATTTGATATGGTTGAGGGTTCTGCGGATGTTTTGAATGCTTTCGAACAAATCCTGATTCCGCAATCGCTGGCGAAAAAACTATTCGGTAATGAATCGGCTATAGGAAAGAGGTTGGAAACCAATTTAAATCAAATCTTCGGGAGTGACGGTATCTATCAGGTAGGAGGTGTTTTCAAAGATTTTCCGGAAAATTCCGTAATAGAAAACAAGCCTTTCATTTCTATGGGGGATTACGGCAAGGATGATTGGGGTACGAGTAACGGTTCTTTATATGTCCGTTTGGATGCACCCTCTTCTGCCGGTGGTCTGTTGGATAATTTTTACCGGTATGCAGAGCAAATCGGTTTGGAGGGGCGTATGCAAGAGAGTATGGATGGCGGAGTTTATGAAATGGAATTGGTACCGTTGCGAGAATTGCATTTTCTCCCGAATTCCACTTTCGATTTTGTTCCGAAAGCTGACCGTTTCACGCTTTACTTGCTCTTTTCCATTGCATGGGTCATACTCATCATCGCCGCAATTAACTTTACCAACTTTAATACCGCACTCTCCCCCGTCCGGATGAAGAGTATCAACACGCAACGCATACTGGGCAGCACTGTTGGGGAATTGCGCCGTAATTTGACGATAGAAACTGTCTTGGTATCCTTCGGAGCGTACCTCCTGTCAATCTATTTGCTTTATATTGCCGAATATTGTAATATAGACAGGCTGATAACAGCCGAAATTTCCATTGAACATCATTTGGGCTTGATTGCACTAACCGGGGCAATCTCGGTATTACTCGGATTGGTTGCCGGTCTATACCCTGCTTATTATATGACATCGTTTCAGCCGGCACTCGTACTGAAAGGTTCGTTCGGGCTTTCGCTTTCGGGCAGACGCCTGCGTACAGTCCTGATGAGCATTCAATACGCCACGGCTTTCGCACTCATCATCGCTGCATTGTTTATGTCATTGCAGAACCGCTACATACAGAATTTTTCTTTGGGTTATGATAAGGAAAATATTCTTGTGGCAGAGCTCGGACCTAATGCCCAGCAGACGTATCAAGCTGTCCGGAGTGAAGTACTGGGAATATCCGGCGTACAAAGTCTCACTTTTTCTTTCGATTTGATTTCCGCCAGAGACATCTATTCCTCTTGGGGCAGGTCGTTTAAGGACAAGACAATACGCTACTATAATTTATGGTGTGATTATTCTTTTCCTGAGGTTATGAACATCCCGCTGGTCGAAGGTCGGTATTTTCTCCCTTCGGATACTTCACAAAATGGTTCGATGATAATTAATAAACTGATGGCAGACATGTACGGAATAACTGTAGGGGATAAAATCTCAGGGATGAACGTCGTCGGTGTGATGCAGGACATCAAATTCATGACGCTCAGACAATCCATCGAACCTATGGCGTTTACTGTAGGTAACTATGATTTCTACGGGAGGCAGTATCTTTATGTGCGGACAGCACCCAAGACCGACTTTTTTGCGCTGCGTACGGAGTTACAGAAGATTTTAGATGGATTCGACAATAATTTGGACACGAATATTCGTTTCTTCGACACGGTTCTGGAGTCAGCTTATCAATCCGAGTGGAATTTAACCACACTCATTACGCTGTTTAGTTTTCTGGCGGTATTTATCTCCATAGTCGGTGTTTTTGGGATGGTGGTGTTCGATAGCGCTTATAAAAGAAAAGAAATCGGAATAAGGAAAGTTATGGGGTCTACCACAGCCCAAATCTTGTTGCTATTTAATAAGAATTATATCAAAATGCTTACGCTTTGTTTCGTGATTGCGGCTCCATGCGCCGGTTATGGCATAAAAGTCTGGTTGCAGAACTTCGCCTATAAAATCCCGATTTATTGGTGGGTATTTCCGTTGTCATTCATTGCTATTGCAATCGTGACCGTAGCTACGGTAACCTATCAGAACTGGCATGCGGCGAATGAGAATCCGGTGAATAGTATCAGGAGCGAATGAACGCAAGGAATAATACGACAGGCTTTTTTCTTGTATAAGGATTGTGTATCTTCGCACAGGTTTTGGCTGAAATATAGAATGAAAAGAAATACTTATATAAAAAATAGGAAGATTGTTTGGATAAATCTTTTGTGGCTGTGTGCCTGCCTGGCACTTGCAAATACGGGTGAATCTTTGCGCGAACGGCTGGATACGTTGCAGGGTATTAGCGATATTCAGGTACTGAAAACGAGAATATATCCGGAGAAGTATGTGATGAAAGTGGCACAATATATCGAACCGCAAGATACGGCATTGGGGCGGTTTGGGCAGCGTGTCGTGATATGCCATGTGGGTTTTGACAGACCTACCGTGTTAGTTACGGAAGGATATGGCGGGGAGTATGCTTTGGCGAGCCATTATCGTGAGGAGCTTTCCAGGTTATTGGATGCGAATGTGGTGTTTGTAGAACATCGCTATTTTGGAGAATCACGCCCTTGTGAGAGTTGGAACTACCTTACCGCAGCGAATTCTGCGTATGATTTGCATCGCATCCGGCAGCTCTTTGGGAAGATCTATAAAGGAAAATGGATAAGCACCGGTATTAGCAAAGGCGGACAGACAACGATGATTTATCGTATGTATTTCCCTGACGATGTGGATTTCTCGGTGGCTTATGTAGCCCCTCTTAATCGCGGGGTTGAAGATGGCCGGCATGAAATCTTCCTGAAAAAAGTGGGGACACGTGCCGAGCGTCGTAAAATTCTTTCCGTTCAAAAGGAACTATTGCAAAGAAGAGAGGAACTCTGCCCCTTGTTTGAAGAATACGTCCGGGCTAAGGGATATACTTTTCGTGTCCCTTTGGATGAGATTTATGAGTATAGTGTATTGGAGTATCCGTTCGCTTTCTGGCAGTGGGGAAATTCAACCGACCTCATCCCATCTTCCGGTTCAGATGCCGAAACGCTATTCCAGCACTGGATGCAGATTAGCGAACCGTCTTATTTCTCCGAAGGGCAGGATACGGAACCTTTTAATGTACAGGCAGTACGTGAGCTGGGGTATTATGGGTACGACATAGAACCGCTAAAGAAATGGCTGACAATCCAGGATAGCAAGGGTTATTTTGACTGCATCATGTTGCCCGATTCTCTGCAAGGCAAGGTCGAGTTCTCATCGGAGCTTTACAAGAAAATATATCGTTTCTTACAAGAAAATGACCCCAAAATCATCTTCCTTTATGGCGAGATTGACCCTTGGAGCGCGACACGTGTCCCCACTTTCAAAGGAAAACGGAATGAACAGGTGTATATTCAACCCCGAGGCTCGCATTTGACGCGTATCGACAATATGCCCGATAAACTCAAGAAGCGAATTATGAATCAGATTAATCTATGGCTTGAAGAGTAAGGAAAAATCCTCTCGCAACCCTGCGAGAAGCCGGCGTTCTCAGCGAAAACCTCTTGCAGCGCTGCATGGCGTTTTGGCTACTCTTTCTTCAGGCATAGGAGAAGAATACGCCTGTTTTGCGGCTGACTTAGGAACCGGACTCCTTTCATGCGAATAGTCAAATACATAAATGAGATTTTTCCATGTGTTTTTCACAGAAATTGAAAACCAAACGATGTAACTTCAAAATTTTTCCGTAAGTTTGCCTATTACTAACATCTAAATAGGAAGTACAATATGAATTTCAGCGAGCAGTGCTATTGGATATTTAGGCAGGCTACCGAGACCTATCATCAGACAAATAGTGTGGATACCACTATCCGTAATCCCTATCCGGTAAAGAGCATAGAGTTCTATCTTTACCTAAAGAACTGGATAGATGCCGTACAATGGCATTTGGAGGATATCATTCGTAATCCTCATATAGACCCGGTTGAAGCGCTACGGATAAAGAGACGCATAGACAAATCGAATCAGGATAGGACAGACCTCGTGGAATTGATAGACAGTTTCTTCCTCGATAAGTATAAAAGTGTACAGGTACAAGCCGGTGCAACAATCAATACGGAAAGTCCTGCTTGGGCTGTAGACAGACTTTCTATCCTCGTGCTCAAGATATATCATATGCAGGAAGAAGTGAACAGGACAGATGCCTCTCCTGAACATAAGGCACGTTGCCAGAACAAGCTGGATGTTCTGTTAGAGCAGAAAAAAGACCTTTCTACCGCTCTTAATCAATTGCTTTCTGATATTTGTACAGGGAAAAAATATATGAAAGTGTACAAACAGATGAAAATGTATAATGACCCAGCCCTGAACCCTGTTTTGTATGGGCAGGCAAAATAAGGGAGGTACATGTCGCACTATTTGATAATACGCTTGTCTGCAATCGGGGATGTCGCTATGACGATCCCCGTAGTGTATTCTGCGGCTTATCTTAATCCGGATGCACATTTTACGGTTCTTACACAGGCATTCCTTATGCCGTTGTTTCGCAATAAGCCGAAAAACATGGAGGTTATCGGAATTCATACGAAAACAACCGAGAAGAGCCTTGCAGGGTTATTACGTTTTACCTCTGCCTTACTACGTGATGATTATGATGCCGTATTAGATTTGCATGATGTATTACGTACAGTGGTGATTCGAAATATGTTCCGATTAAAAGGCAAGCCCGTTTATGTGGTAGATAAAGCTCGCATGGAACGGCGTCGTCTATTAAATAAAAAGAACGTTCGCAAACGACCTTTGCGTCCTGTTATAGAACGGTATGCAGATGTATTTCGTAAAGCAAGATTAGCCTATCAGGAAACATTCTGTTCTCTCTATGAACAAATACCACCGGATACGGCTTTCTTTAAGGAATTAGGAGGACAGGACAAGACAATATGGTTGGGTATTGCTCCTTTTGCCAAACATCGAGGCAAAATATATCCCTTGTCTCAAATGGAACAGGTCGTAGCGGCATTATCTGCCCGTGACAATACCCATCTGTTCCTTTTCGGCGGACGAGGAGAAGAAGAACAGCTGTTAAAGCAGTGGGCGATGAAATATCCGAATACAGATTGTATTGCCGGACGATTCACTTTAGACCAAGAGTTAGCCCTGATAAGCAGATTGTCTTTACTTATTTGTATGGATTCCGCAAATATGCACTTCGCGTCCCTTGTGAATACTCTTACATTGTCTATTTGGGGAGCTACTCATCCTTATGCAGGATTTTATGGTTATCACCAGCCTATGGAATATGCCGTGCAGCTTCCTATGCCGTGTCGTCCTTGTTCTATCTATGGAAATCGTCCTTGTTATCGTGGGGATTGGGCATGTCTGACGGGTATAGCTCCGGACACGATCATCCATAAAGTAAATAGTATATTAATATCCAAAGAATTATGAAGAATAGGGTTATCTGGTGTTGTTTTGCGGGATTATTATTGATGTGCCTGAATATAAATGCCAAAGAGTGGTATGAAAAGCGGCAATATCAGGTTTATTCTCCACGCTATTTCGGGGCTAATGCCTTTCCTTTTCCCGAATTGATGGGAGGTAAGCTCCCTCCACGTTGGGAAGTGGAAGTACGTGGAGAGTATCATACCATGCCCGGTGATAATACTCAAGATATATTTGCACGGGTTTACATTCCCATAGTTGGAGGAAAAGCCGGCGTTACGGTGAGTGGTGTCTTGCAGGAATGGTATAAAACTTCAGAAGCCGTGAGAGATGAGCGGAATGCCGTTGATGTGAAATCTCCCATTCCCTGCTTTGGGGATGCAATAATCAATTGTTATTATCAAGTAATACAGAGCGAAAAATGGGCAGATATAGTGGTGAGTGCGAATATTAAGACAGCCAGTGGAGGTAGGCTTTGCGATGCACGTTATACCGATGCTGCCTCTTATTGGTTTGATGCCAATATCGGTAGGAATCTGTGGCAACAAGTTGAGCAAAATGCTTCTATCCGAATGGATGTGCTTTTGGGGTTCTATTGCTGGATGACCAACTTATCGGACAATAGACAGGATGACGCCATGTGTTACGGTGCCGGGATGAGCGGAACTTGGGAATCTCTCTTTTTGAAGTGTGATCTCATAGGTTTTCGGGGATATCAAAATAACGGTGATCGTCCGTTACTTTTCCGTACAAAACTGGAGTATGAGGTAAAGAAGAATGTTCTCTCTTTCCGTTATCGTCATGGTTTGCATGATTTTTTGTATGATAGTTATTCATTAGCATATATCCGTTGTTTCTAAATTATGATAGGATCAGAGAATGAAATACCGAAGATTGATTTGCCGGAAGATGTGATTGCCGGTGTGCTAAACGATTCAAGCATATTGAGTCTATATACGAACTTTCCGTGTCGTATCAAAGCAGAGATATTTGTTTTATGCAAGAAGGGGAATATTGATGCCGCTATCAACTTGGCAGATTATCATGTGTCTGATAATTCTTTCTTGGTTATACAGCCAGGTTGGATTTTTCAGATAAATAGGATAATAGGAGAGGTAGAAATCTTCTTTGCGGGCTTTTCTTCTGATTTCTTACGGACGATTCACGCTGTGAAATCAATGCTGGATGTACGTATATCTGCGCGACATAATCCGATTGTTCCGCTGGAGCCGAGTAAAGCGGATTTGATTGAAGAGTATTTTCGTTTGGGTATAAAGACGAAAGAACAATTCCGATTAGAGAATCGTGATTTGACGCACTATATGTATTTTGGTATCATCTATGCGTTAAGCTTGTTATACGGAAATCAGAAAGTTAGCAAGGAAAGTCTTTCGCCTATTGACCGTATAAGCCAGGATTTTAGTCAATTGGTGTTGGATAATTACACGAAAGAGAAGAATGTTGCCTTTTATGCTGGCAAGCTGGGTATCACACCTGCATATCTGAGTACGATAATCAAGCAGGCAACAGGTAAAACTTGTATGGAGATTATTTCCAATATGGTAATTATGGATGCAAAAGCGCGACTGAAATCAACTAATTTGCCAATATATCAAATAGCCGACGCTTTGAACTTTGAGAATGTTTCTTTTTTTGGAAAATATTTCAAACGTCACGTTGGAATCAGTCCGCTGGAATACCGAAATGGTAAATCTAAGAAGTAAATACGAGTTTATTACTTTCGCCCAAAGTCAGCAGGTATCTCGCCCCATTCGGATGTTTCCCATTTATAAATGGGGTTTGAGTAATTATTGGACTGAAGCCACTTTTCGGCACGGGCAATGAGGTCGAATATAGGCTCATTCTCCGGAACTCGCTCCAACAATGTCTTGCATTTCTTTGCTTTTACCCATGAGATGGCATTCCGGCTATCTGAATAAATCGGCAATGTGCTTTCGTGTTTTTTTAGAAGAGCCAAACCATGAACCAGTGCAAGGAACTCGCCGATGTTGTTGGTTCCTTTGGGCATAGGTCCGACGTGAAATATTTCCTGCCCGGTTGCTGTATAGACACCGCGATATTCCATATCTCCGGGATTTCCACTACACGCTGCATCGACGGCAAGGCTTTCATTGATAGGCTTGCCGATAGTTGTGTTTCCTTTTTGCATTATTTTCTCGAATACAGCTTTTGGAGACGAAGCAGTCTTTTTCAAATACGCCTCAAAACCGCGCTCCATTGCTTCTTCGGCCGCCTCGCGTGTATCGAACGATTTATATTTTGCGTCCGTTTGTCCGCTTACTTGCTCCTTGCAATCTTTCCAATCGGTATAGATACCCGGATTCAATCCTTGCCATACGACGTAATATTTTTTACTCTTTGCCATAACATAAATGTTTTTGATAGGAGCAATAGTTCATTTCATAGCCATGAAACGAACTGCAGCTCCCTTGCCTTAATAACGTGAGTTCGATATAAGCAGCGCGCGCCCGTCTGACCTAAGTGCCTCAAAGGTACAACCTAAATGCCTCAGAGGTGTAACCTAAGTGCCTCGGAGGTTGAACCTGTGTAGCCCGGAGGTAGTATCCACAAGCCGAGGACGGTTCATGTCCTTATTTATTCCCTTATATCGAACTCACGTTAAATAAAAAGATACTTGGGCTAAACGTGTATTTTATGGAGCAAAGATAAAGAATATTTCATTTTTTAACTACTTTTGCAGGAAATCAAATCATT
>CAZOKT010000010.1:0-23552 GCA_964580505.1 uncultured Parabacteroides sp.
CCATCCGATATAATGGCAATCAATCAATTTCTCGGACTTTCTGCAACAGAAAATATTGAAAGATACGGAAGTTACCCTTATGGAAACCAAAATGCAATGGAAGAGTATATGCTATTTCCTGAGCGATTTGAAGAGTGATTTCTGAGCAAAAAGGTTTTTTAGCTGAAGGTCTGGACTTTTTTTGTATCTTTTCTTCTTTTGATTTGCACAACAAGTCAAAAAAACGTACTTTTATCGCATGAATTATTAAGTAGACTTAAATCCATTATTAACCATGATGAAATCAGAAATATCGCGCCGTTCGTTCCTGAAGCAGGCATTGGCGCTATCTGTTGTTTCGGCGATACCGTCATTCCGGATTCCGGCTAAGGCGAGTACGATGCCGCGTAATCCTTTTGTGAGTGCGAATGAGCGTGTGAATATCGCCTTTATCGGTATTGGGAATCGGGGTGGAGAGATTGCCAAAGATTTATACAATACGGGGCTGTGTAATGTGGTTGCCTTGTGCGATGTAGATATGGGTGCGGCTCATACGCAGGAGATTATCTCGATGTTTCCGAAAGTTCCCCGCTTTCAGGATTTCCGCAAGATGTTCGATCAGATGGCCGGCAAGATTGATGCCGTCACGGTAGGCGTGCCCGACCATTCTCATTTTCCGATTACTATTGAGGCGATGGCGCACGGCATCCATGTCTATGTGGAGAAGCCGATGGCGCGCACCTTCAATGAGATTGAAGTAATGATGCGCGCGGCCAAGAAATATGGTGTCGTAACGCAGATGGGCAATCAGGGGCATTCCGAAGGGAATTATTTCCAGTTCAAAGCCTGGCAGGAGGCGGGCATAATCAAAGATGTAACAGCCATCACGGCGCACATGAACAACTCGCGGCGTTGGCATGAATGGAATCCGAATATTAAGCACATGCCGACGGGCGAGCCGGTTCCGGAAACGCTGGATTGGGACACGTGGCTGGGCGTCGTGCCGTTCCACGAGTATAATCACGATTACCACTTGGGGCAGTGGCGCTGTTGGTACGATTTTGGTATGGGTGCATTGGGCGACTGGGGCGCGCATATCCTCGACACGGCGCATGAGTTCCTTAACCTTGGGTTGCCCTACGAGGTGAACCCGCTTTACCTAAAAGACCATAACCCGTTCTTCTTCCCGATGTCTTCTACGCTGTTGTTCAAGTTCCCTGCGCGGGGCGACATGCCACCGGTGGATGTCACATGGTACGACGGATTGGACAACATCCCGGCGGTGCCCGAAGGATATGGCGTATCGGAGCTCGACCCAAATATTCCGACCGTGGCAGGAGGAAAAATACAGCCCGCCAAGCTGAATCCGGGCAAGGAAATCTACACAAAGACCTTGACCTTCAAGGGCGGTTCGCACGGCAGCACGCTCTCCATCATTCCGGAGGAAAAAGCAAAGGAGATGGCTCCGAAACTGCCTGAGGTGCCGCAAAGTCCGTCCAACCACTACGCCAACTTCCTCCTCGCGTGTCAAGGCAAGGAGAAGACGCGTTCGCCGTTCGAGGTGGCAGGTCCACTCAGCCAGTTGTTCTGCCTCGGCGTTCTTGCGCAGCGCCTGAATCGGAAGTTAGTGTTCGACCGAGATACGAAGCAGATTACGAATGACTCGTATGCCAACCAAATGCTGGTAGGCGAGCCTCCGCGAAAGGGTTGGGAGCAGTACTATAACGTATAAAAACGCATTGTTTCTACATTTTGCTCTAAGTAGGGCGTCATTTAGCCAGTCCGGTTATCCGGCAGCACTAAATGGCGCCTTTTTATGTCCGCTTCACGCTTTTCCGGTTTAAACATGCCCATTTTCACCTCAATCAAGTGGTATGATATGAAGAATATCCGGATATTTTTCATATCGTATCGCATAGGAGAGCTGCCAATACGTTTTTGTTGCACCTCGCCCTGCCTTCGGCGGAGCAGGAAAGCGGATGGGTAGGCGTAAAAAGCCCGTATTTTGTATGGGTAAACGGATAAATATCACTAATTTTGTGGCTCGAAAATGAACAGCAATAAAGGTTAAACCAAAAATGGAATACAATTTCAGGGAGATTGAGAAAAAGTGGCGTGCGTATTGGACCGCCAACAAGGTCTATCAGGTAGAGATAAATGAAAAGCCGAAGTATTATGTGTTGGATATGTTTCCTTATCCGTCGGGGGCAGGCTTGCACGTAGGGCATCCGCTCGGTTACATTGCTTCTGATATTTATTCTCGCTACAAACGGTTGTGCGGATTCAACGTGCTGCATCCGATGGGCTATGATGCCTATGGGTTGCCTGCCGAGCAGTATGCCATCCAGACGGGTCAGCATCCGGCGATTACGACCGTCAATAATATCAACCGCTACCGCGAGCAGCTGGACAAAATCGGCTTCTCGTTCGATTGGAACCGCGAGGTGCGCACCTGCGACCCCACCTATTACCACTGGACGCAGTGGGCTTTCCAGAAGATGTTCAACAGCTATTATTGCAATCGATGCCAGCAGGCTCAGCCCATCAGTAGTCTTATCGCGCATTTCCAACAGAAAGGCACCGAAGACCTGGATGTGGCCTGCACGGAGGAGCTGAGCTTCACGGCAGACGAATGGAATGCCAAAAACGAGAAAGAGCAACAGGAAATATTGATGAACTACCGCATCGCATACTTAGGCGAAACGATGGTGAACTGGTGCGCCGAGCTGGGGACGGTGCTGGCAAATGATGAGGTTATCGACGGAGTGTCGGCACGCGGCGGCTATCCGGTTGTGCAGAAAAAGATGCGCCAGTGGTGCTTGCGCGTATCGGCGTATGCCCAGCGCCTGTTGGACGGATTGGACACGGTGGATTGGACGGACTCCCTGAAGGAGACACAGCGCAACTGGATTGGTCGCTCGGAAGGAGCGGAGGTGCGCTTCAAGGTGAAGGATAGCGATTTGGAATTCACCATCTTCACGACTCGTGCCGATACGATGTTTGGTGTTACGTTTATGGTGCTTGCGCCGGAGAGCGAATTGGTGCCGCTCCTGACTACCGAAGCGCAACGGACTGAGGTGGAGGCGTACTTAGACCGCACCAAGAAACGCACCGAGCGTGAACGAATCTCGGACAGGAAAGTGACGGGCGTGTTCAGTGGCTCGTATGCGATTAACCCGTTTACGGGCGAAGCGGTTCCGGTCTGGATTAGCGATTATGTTTTAGCCGGGTATGGAACTGGTGCGATTATGGCGGTGCCTGCGCATGATAGCCGCGACTATGCCTTTGCCAAACATTTTGGCTTGCCGATAGTTCCGTTGGTAGAAGGTTGCGATGTCTCGGAAGAAAGTTTCGACGCAAAAGAAGGAATCGTAACCAATTCACCAAGAATGGATAATAGACAATGGACAGCGGACAATGAGAAAGCCGATGGGAATAGTTCCTCATCAAATGCCCCTTGTCAATTGAATCTGAACGGCTTGACTATCAAGGAGGCGATTGCTGCCACGAAGAAATATGTAGAGGAACATCACTTAGGCCGCGTAAAAGTGAATTACCGCCTGCGCGACGCCATCTTCTCCCGCCAGCGTTATTGGGGCGAACCGTTCCCGGTCTATTATAAGGATGGAATGCCGTATATGATTGACGAAAACAAATTGCCTTTGGAGCTGCCGGAGGTGAGTCAGTTCAAGCCTACAGAGAACGGCGAACCTCCTTTGGGTCATGCGACGAAGTGGGCATGGAATGTAGAGAAGGGTGAAGTGGTAGAGAATACGCAGATAGACAATAAGACCGTGTTCCCATTGGAATTGAATACGATGCCGGGCTTTGCCGGTTCGTCAGCTTATTATCTTCGTTATATGGACCCTCACAACAACAAGGCATTGGTATCGAAGGAGGCGGATGCGTATTGGCAGAATGTGGATTTGTATGTCGGCGGAACCGAACATGCCACGGGACATCTGATTTATTCCCGCTTCTGGAACAAATTCCTGCATGATATGGGCGTAAGTGTAACGGAGGAGCCATTCCAGAAATTGATTAATCAGGGAATGATTCAAGGACGCTCCAACTTCGTTTATCGCATCAAAGACACAAATACGTTTGTTTCTTATAATCTGAAAGGAGAGTATGACGTCACCCCGCTTCATGTGGATGTGAATATTGTTTCGAATGATATATTGGATATAGAAGCATTCAAGAACTGGCGTCCGGAATATAACAATGCCGAGTTCATTTTGGAAGCAGATGGCAAGTACGTCTGCGGTTGGGCTGTCGAAAAGATGTCGAAGTCGATGTTCAATGTCGTGAATCCGGATGTGATTGTAGAGAGATATGGTGCAGATACGTTGCGTTTGTATGAAATGTTCCTCGGTCCGATTGAGCAATCCAAGCCGTGGGATACGAACGGTATCGACGGAGTGCACCGTTTCCTGAAGAAGCTCTGGGCTTTGTATTATGGCAATCAGGATGTGTTGCAGGTAACGGATAACGAACCGACAGCTCAGGAGTTGAAGTCCCTGCATAAACTAATCAAGAAGGTTACATACGACATCGAGCACTTCTCGTACAATACGTCCATCAGTGCGTTCATGATTTGCGTGAATGAATTAAGCAGCCTGAAGTGTACGAAGCGGGCTATCTTGGAACCGTTGGTGATTGTCTTGGCTCCGTTTGCTCCGCATATCGCCGAAGAGTTGTGGCATGAGTTGGGACATGATACGACCGTATGCGATGCCGAGTGGCCGAAATATGAGGAGAAGTATTTGGTTGAAAATACTGCTAATTATGCAATCTCTTTCAATGGTAAAGTTCGTTTTAACCTTGAGCTCCCTGCGGATATGTCGAAGGAGGAGGTCGAAAAGACCGCTCTTGCACATGAACATTCTGCAAAATGGCTCGAAGGCAAGAGCATCAAGAAGGTGATTGTCGTACCGAAGAAGATTGTCAATATTGTTATCGGGTAAAAAAGATGTCTCTTCAAACACTGCTCCGCAAATACGAGGTGCGGGATTACGTGGTAATCCTGTTCGGGACGTTGCTGTATGGTTTTGGATTCAATGGGTTCATTCTCTCGAATGAAATCGTTACGGGCGGATTGAGTGGTCTTTGCGCATTGATATTCTTTGCGTCGGATGAGCTTATTCCCGTCTCCGTTTCCTATTTTGTCATCAATATTTTTCTCTTGGCGATAGCCCTGAAGATATTGGGATGGAAGTTTTTGTTCAAGACCATCTTTGGTGTACTTGCCTTGTCGTTTTCGTTGTCACTCTTTGAGAATGTGCTCGACGGACCGATTATCGAGGGCGAACCCTTCATGTCGATTATCATCGGTGGTGCGCTTTGCGGTACAGGTTTGGGTATAATATTCGCTTCTAACGGAAGCACGGGCGGCACGGATATTGTCGGGATGATTATCACGAAATATAAGAATATATCCATAGGCCGCGCGTTGCTGATACTGGATTTCTTTATTATCGGCTCTTCTTATTTCCTTTTCCACGACGTGACGAAGATAGTCTTCGCGTTTGTCGAGATGGTGGTCAGCAGCTATATGCTCGACCAGATTGTGAACGGCAACCGCGAGTCTGTCCAGTTCTTTATTTTTTCGGATAAATACGAGGAAATATCCGAGCGGATTATTCACGATATAGACCGCAGTTGCACCATACTCGACGGACATGGAGGCTACACGAAAAAGCCGATGAAGGTGTTGCTCGTTATCGTCCGCAAATCCGAGTCTGTCGCACTGTTCCGTTTCATTAAAAGTATCGATCCGAAAGCATTCATCTCCCAGACGCCCATCCGCGGCGTGTATGGCGAAGGATTCGACCCGATTAAAACATAAGACGGAGATATGATGTTCAAGTGGTTTCTTATTTGTTGTTTGATAGGGTTCTCCGGAAACATTGCCGCGCAAGAAGTGATTCGGGATTCGGTAGGAAAGTGGGACAATGAGCCGTCGTTTGTGGTTAAATTCCGGCAGAAGCCTGCCTATCAGATTATGAAGAGCGGAGTCCCGCTGCTTTTTTCGAGTGCCTTAGCTCTTAGCGTTGATGACCAGATACAACGTACAAGGGATCAGCATCTCTTTTCTTTTTCCAACGAATTTGACAATTATCTGCAATACGCGCCGCTTGCCACCGTGTTCGGGATGAAACTTGCCGGTGTGGAGGGGCGGAGTACGTGGGCAGAGATGCTGACGGCCGACGTAATATCCGCAGCCACGATGGCGGGAATTGTCAATGGTTTGAAATATACGGTAAAACGCCAGAGGCCGAACAACGGCAAGCGCAATTCCTTTCCGTCGGGACATACGGCAACGGCATTCATGGCGGCAACAATGCTCTACAAGGAGTATGGCGATATCAGTCCGTGGATAGGCATCGGCGCCTATACTTCCTCTACGCTCGTTGCCATTGGGCGGATGATGAACGATAGGCATTGGCTGTCGGACGTCTTGGCAGGTGCCGGCATCGGGATTATGTCTACCGAATTGGGTTACTTTTTATCCGATTTGATTTTCAAGAAAAAGACAGTCAAAGAGATTTTGGGTCCCGATACAGACTATAAAGACGTGCTTTCGTTCATCGAATACGCGGTCGGCTACAGTTGCCTCTTTCCTTCCGAATTTCGCGTGAATGGAATAAACACCTGTGCGTATGGAGGCGTTAATACCGCCATATCCGGCGCATATTACATGAATAACGGTTGGGGCGTGGGGATGCAGGCCAATATTCTCTCGGCGAATCTTACGCACGGGCTGGGAGTAGTGGGTTGCTCCTCGTTCAGCGTGGGACCGGGTTATACGAAAGTGTTGCGCCCGCGCCTGTTCTGGAACTCGCAGGTTTACGTCGGTTACGTCGATTTGTTGTACAATCAGGAGAGTATGCACAAGGGCGTGTCGGGCACGGTGGGTACTTCGCTCATCGGACAGATGACGCCCACGTCGGCGCTTCGTCTCTATGCCGATTATATGTACACGACTTGTGCTTTCTTTGAATCCGGAAAGAATGTAAATTTTCTCAACTTCGGCGTGGCGATTTCCGCACTTTTCTGATGAAATCCTCCGTCGGCGGGACAAATCCTACGGGATTCCTCTCTCCGACCCGGTAAATGACGTCAATCCTGTAGGATTCCTTTCATTTACCCGGTAAACGGGACAAATCTTATAGGATTTTACCCTTCGACTCGGTAAATGACACTAATCCCGTAGGATTTTGCTCTTCGACCCGGTAAAAGACATTAATCCTGTAGGATTTTGCCCTTCGACTTGGTAAATGACACTAATCCCGCAGGATTTATCTCATTTTCCCGGTAAATACGAGTTGTTTTTCGGTCAGATGCCCAAACTCTCGCGATAAAAGTCCAGCGATTCCAGCACTTGCTCTTTGCTGAGATGCTGATTGATACGGATATCGCCGACCTGTCCCAAGAGGGTGAAATTGATGATGCCGCCCTCGTTTTTCTTGTCGTGCAGCATCAGTTCGTAGAGCGCGTCATAGTCTTTGCAGTCGAACGCGAACGGCGGGTAGTATTCCTTGATATAATAGACAACCTGACTGAGCTTGTCCATCGGGAAGCCGCAGGCGCGGTGCGAGAGGAAGAGTTCGCTGACGATTCCGGCGGCTACAGCGTGCCCGTGCAGCAACGGCTTGTCTTTGCGGAACGAGAGGCTCTCGTAGGCGTGTCCGACGGTATGTCCGAAGTTGAGTGCCTTCCGGATGCCGCGTTCTTTCGGGTCTTGCGCCACGATGTCTTCCTTTACGGCGACAGACTGTGCCACGAGGGAATTGAGGTATTGGAAGTTCTGCGTGTCGATGTCATAGAGGAGGACAGGCGTGTACACGTCCATTGAGCTGATGAGCCCGTGTTTAATCATTTCGGCATAGCCGGAGAGGATATTGTCGCGGTCTAACGTCCGGAGGAACTCGCAATCGATGAAAACGCATAGCGGCGGATAAAACGCCCCGATTTCGTTTTTCAGTCCGTGGAAGTTAATACCCGTCTTTCCGCCTACGGCTGCATCCACCGAGGCCATGAGCGTAGTCGGGACATTTATCGTCCGGATGCCCCGTTTAAAGGTAGCGCCTGCGAATCCGCCCATATCCGTGACCATTCCTCCGCCCAGATTGAGTAAAAGAGAATGCCGCGTCGCGCCGTTCTCCGACAGCTGTGTCCAAATGGCTGCGAGCGATTCCAGATTCTTGTGGAGGTCGGTGGCAGGCACCGTAATCTGCGCCGCCTCTCTCAGCTGCGGTATGTCTTGCACGAGCGGGAGGCATTTTTCTTTCGTATGGGTATCTGTCAATACAAATAATTTATCATAATCCACGTCTGCCAGGAAGGTTTGCAGTTCCGAAGGCAAATCCTTGCAAATGACGAATTGCTGTTTGTTTTCCATAATTTCTTTGTCCGATAAATTCAATCACAATAATGCCGAAGCAATAAACATATAAATAAGCATACCGATAATATCATTCGAAATCGAAATGAACGGACCGGTGGCAAGCGCCGGGTCTATCTTTATCTTATCCAAAAGCAACGGCACAAGCGTCCCGAAAATGCTGGCAAACATGACTACCACGAATAGACTTAAAGAAACTGAAGCGGTAATAGCCCGGTCTCCCAGCATGAAGAAGTTATATACGAATACCACCAGACTGATGATGCTGGCATTGATAATCGAAACGACGCTTTCCTTCATCACCTGCGTGAAGATGTCCCCCTCTTTCAACGTGTTATTTGCCAAGCCCTGCACCACGATTGCCGAAGATTGAATACCTACGTTCCCGCCCGTACCTCCGATGAGCGGAATGAATAGCGCCATCTTCGGATTTGTGGCAATTCCGTTCTCAAATCCCCCAAGGATAATGGAATTACTCAGTCCGCCAATCATACCAATCAAAAGCCACGGGAGGCGAGCCGCAGTTTGCGTGAAAATATTATCCGACGTTTCCACATCCTGCGAGATACCGGAAGCCAACTGATAATCGCGCTCGTGCTGTTCGCGGACTTCATCCATTACGTCGTCCACACTGATACGTCCTATCAATCGCCCGATACTATCGATAACCGGCAGCGCAACGAGGTCGTACTTTTCAATCGTTTCTGCCACCTCTTCGATACTGTCGCTATCATGCACGGCTATCGGATCTTTCTTCATGACGTGCTTAATCTTCGAGACGGAAGGATTCGTAATCAACTTTTTGAGAGGAAGCACACCGCGCAAACGTCTGTCATCATCTACCACATAGACATAATAGATTTCATCCATGTCTTCCGCCTGCTTACGCATTTCGTCGATACATTTGGGCATACTCCAGTTTTCGTTGACGACAATCATTTCGGTACCCATCAAACCACCGGCGGTATCTTCATCATATTTCAGAAGGTCGACAATATCTCCGGCTTGCTCTACGTCTTCGATGTGCGAAAGGATTTCTTCTTGTGTGTCCTCATCCAGCTCTCGCATCAAGTCTACGGCATCGTCGGTATCCATATTATCGACAAAGCGTTTGGCGATTAACTCGTTCGGAAGCTCTTTCAGTAATTTATGACGGTCTTCTTCATCGAGTTCCATCAAGACGTCGGCGGCCTTCTCTCCATCCATCAGCAGATAAAGGTAAATCGCCTCCTGCAAATCCAAATCCTTATACAGCTCCGCAATATCCGCAGGGTATAAATCCTTGAGCAGTTCTTTCGCCTTCACATCATCTTTCTCTTCGATGATGTGCTTCAGATTCTCTATGTATTCTTTCGTCAACTCAACCATAATTGTAAAGGGGATGATGCTTAGTTAGAATTGTGTTCGATTATCGGTGTATGTGTTTTCAAATATGCCTCTACTTCTTGGGTCAATCCGATGAACTCTTCCACCGAAAGCTGCTCCGGACGCTTATTGTAAACAGGTAAGTCGTATGAAGGATATGCTTTCCCTAAAATCGGCTTGATGGAATTACGCAAAGTCTTGCGCCGTTGGTTGAATGTTGTTTTGACTACGGTCTTGAACAACTTCTCATCGCAAGGCAAGGCTTTTCGCCCGTTGCGCGTCATGCGGATTACGGCACTCTTCACCTTCGGAGGCGGGTCGAACACATGCTCACTAACTGTAAATAAATATTCAATGTCATACCAAGCTTGGAGTAAAACGCTGATGATTCCGTAAGTCTTATTTCCCGGAGATGCGGCCAATCGCTCTGCCACCTCCTTTTGAATCATGCCCGAGCAGCATGGAACTTGCTCTTTATACTCCAGAACTTTGAAGAATATCTGGCTTGAAATATTATAAGGATAGTTGCCTATTACGCAAAAGCTTCCTGTAAATAATGAGGACAAATCCTGCTTTAAAAAGTCTTGTGCTATGATGCGACCTTTTAAATCCAGAAAGTTCTGCTCCAGATAGGAGACCGATTCGCGGTCTAATTCTACAACGCGCAAGTCATGTCCGGCTTCCAAAAGGAATTGTGTAAGTACTCCCATACCCGGCCCCACTTCCAAAACAGGAGTCCCGATATAGTCAGCCAATGTATCTGCAATGCGTTGAGCTATTTGCAAATCCTTCAGAAAATGTTGCCCTAAAGCCTTTTTCGGTTTAACTAATCTCATTCGCATCTTCGCGTAATAGGTTTACATTAAAATAATATGCTTATCTTTGCCCGACACAAAAGTATAATAAATTAACAAACGAACGGCATCAGATGAGTTTAAAAAGTGTATTTCGCACAATTATCAAGATATTTCTTCCTTTGGCATTAGGCTGCTTGCTGCTTTGGTTCTTATATCGCAATATGGATATTACGGAAATATGGAGGGTGATAAAGAGCGGCGTAGATTATAAAATTATCCTATTTTCTTTACTTTTCGGCTTGGGGGCCAATGTGGCGAGAGGATTTCGATGGGGATTGCTGATTCGTTCTTTGGGTGAGAAGTTCCGGATGCGGAATGCTGTGTATGCTGTATTGGGTAATTATGCTGTAAATTTGGTTCTGCCCCGTGTAGGAGAGGTTTGGCGTTGTGGAATGATAACCCGGTATGAAAATATCTCTTTCACCAAGCTTTTGGGGACATTGCTGATTGACCGCGTGAGCGACACGATTATGGTTGGATTGATAACGCTTTCCATCGTAACTTTTCATATTGATTTCTTTCTCGACTTTTTCCGTAAAAATCCGGAACTGATAGAAGGCTTTCGCTCGATGTTCAATTCTATTTGGATTTATGCGATTGTTGTAATTTTTATTACCGGAGTTTGGTTTGTATTTAAATATTTGAGTAATTTTACGCTGGTTCAGAAAGCGAAGGGCATGCTGCACAATATTTGGACAGGTATCCGAAGCGTCTGGGTGATGGAACGAAAAGGCTTGTTCCTATTACAAACGTTGTTGATATGGTTCGGCTATTTTCTGTATTTCTATGTCACCTTTTATGCCTTCGATTTTACACGCAATTTAGGCATTTCGGTTGGTCTGATTGCTTTTACGATGAGTAGTATTGGTGTAGCGGTTCCAGTGCAGGGTGGAATAGGTCCGTGGCATTTCATGGTGATTTCCACGTTGGCTTGTTTCGGAGTCAACGAAAATGATGCGGCAGCATTCGCTTTGGTAGTACATACGGTGCAGACAGCTTGGACAGGACTTTGCGGTTTGTTTGGCGTGGCAGCATTGCCTATTTTGAATAAAAAGGAAAAAGTTGAATGAATTAATAATAAAATTATGTCAGCTGAAATCAAAAATCTATCGCCGAAAGCGGTGTGGAATTATTTTTATGAATTAACCCAGATTCCGCGTCCGACGGGACATACGGCAGATGCGGTGCGTTTTGTAACAGAGTTTGGTAAAAGTTTAGGTTTAGAAACTCAGCAAGACCAAACAGGAAACGTATTAATTCGGAAGCCGGCAACGTCGGGCATGGAAGGACGCAAGACCATTACGTTACAGGCTCATTTGGATATGGTTCCCCAAAAAAACTCTTCTGTAAAACATGATTTCCTAACCGACCCGATTGATGCGTATATCGATGGGGAATGGGTGAAGGCTCGGGAGACTACGTTGGGTGCGGATAATGGCATCGGAGCTGCATTAGCTATGGCTGTGTTAGCGGATAATACATTGAAGCATGGACCGGTTGAGGCTTTATTTACCATTGATGAAGAGGAAGGAATGGATGGAGCTTTCGGTTTGAAACCCGGATTCTTGAAAGGTGATATCCTGCTGAATTGTGATTCGGAGAAAGAGGGCGAGTTGTTCGTGGGTTGTGCTGGTGGTGTGGATATGAATGTTTCATTCCAATTTAAAGAAGACATGTATATTCCGGAAGGAGATGTGGCGGTCAAGTTGACGCTGACAGGATTGAAGGGTGGCCATTCCGGTGTGGATATCCATTTAGGCAGAGCCAATGCAAACAAGCTGATGTTCCGTTTTCTAAAAGAAGCAGTGTGTGATTACGGGGCACGTCTTTCTGCGGTAGAAGGTGGAAATCTGCGTAATGCCATTCCACGCGAAGCGGTTGCAATAATAACGATTCCGGGCGATAATGTAGAATCGCTCTGGGAGTTGGTTGCGGATTATCAGGATATGTATCGTACGGAATATTCTGGCATAGAAGATAATATTCGCTTTTGGGCTGAAATGACAGATTTACCAAAGACCTTAATTCCGGAGGAAATTCAAGATGATTTGATTAATGCTATCGAAGGTTGTCAGAATGGTGTGATTACGATGTTGCATGATTTTCCGGGGACGGTAGAGTCTTCTTCAAACTTGGCCATCGTAAAGAGTTCTGATGAACTGATTGAAATAAAACTTCTGATCCGTAGCTCATCTGAAAGTAGAAAGGACGCGCTCTGCTCAAGTTTGGAGAGCATCTTTGCCATGGCGGGTGCAAAGGTAGAAGAAGTGAGTGGGTATAATGGCTGGCAACCCAATATCAATTCGCCGATTCTAAATCTGATGAAGCAAACCTATAAAGACCTGTTCGGTATTGAGCCGGAGGTAAAGGTTATGCATGCAGGGTTGGAGTGCGGTATCATTCAAGGTGCTTATCCGGAAATGGATATGATTTCGATTGGTCCAGATTTGGAGCATCCGCATTCACCAGATGAACGTGTGCGCATTGCCTCCGTTGAACATACGTGGGAATTTATCAAAGCTACATTAGAAAGGGTTTAATCACGAAATAATAGGTTAGATACTCTCGGCAAAATACGAGTGTACTTTGCCGAGAAAGTTCTGCTACTTTGTCGGAAATGCTGCCTTGTTTATAATTTTTCTTTCCAGTAGATTTTTGTGAAATTTGGGATATTTGCTGCATTTTCGGTATTATTTGTCACGTCTTAATGAATATTTCTTATATTTGTGCTTCACACTAAAAGCAGAAAAACGCGCTATGGAAGATACGAAAGATAAACAAGACACAATAAACCGGCAATCTACTCCGGATTTGTCCGCTTTATCACCGGACGAAAGAATGATACAGGAAGCGTTTAATGATTTACTGAAAGATTACTTGAACTCAAATCATAGGCGCAAAGTGGAACTTATCACAAAAGCTTTCAACTTTGCCAAGCAGGCACATGATGGTGTGAAACGACGTTCTGGCGAACCTTACATTATGCATCCTATTTCGGTTGCTAAAATTGTTTGTAGTGAAATGGGATTAGGTTCTACTTCTATTTGTTCGGCATTGCTGCATGATGTGGTAGAAGATACAGAATATACAGTAGAAGATATCCGCAATATGTTTGGCGATAAAATTGCGCAGATTGTGGATGGCTTGACGAAGATTTCCGGTGGTATTTTTAGTGAACAAGTCTCAACTCAAGCGGTAAACTTCCGCAAGTTGCTCCTGACCATGAGTGACGATATTCGTGTTATTCTGATTAAAATAGCAGACCGTTTGCATAATATGCGTACGTTGGGTTCTATGCTTCCGGCCAAGCAGTTCAAGATTGCGGGTGAAACATTGTATCTGTATGCTCCATTGGCGCATCGTTTGGGTTTGTTCTCTATTAAAACGGAGTTAGAAGACTTGAGTTTTAAGTATGAGCATCCGCAAGAATATGAGATGATTACCAAGAAATTGGAGGCTACGGCTTCTATCCGTGAGCGTCTGTTTCGGCATTTTGCTGAGCCAGTTGATGCAAAACTTCAAGCAATGGGTTTGCATTATGAGATGAAAGCACGCGTTAAGTCTGTCTATTCGATTTGGAATAAGATGGAAACGAAAAAGGTTCCATTCGAAGATATCTATGATATTTATGCAGTGCGTATTATCTTTGACCCACTTCCGGGTGTGGATGAAAAGAACCAATGTTGGGATATATACTCGGCCATTACGGATATTTATCGTATTCGCCCAGATCGTATTCGTGATTGGGTGAGTCGTCCGAAAGCAAATGGTTATCAGGCTTTGCATGTAACGGTTATGGGACCTGATGGACAATGGGTTGAAATCCAAATCCGTAGCAGACGAATGGATGATATTGCCGAGAAAGGCTTTGCAGCACATTGGAAATATAAAGAGCATCATGTAGAAGAAGATACAGAACTGGACAAATGGATCCAGACAATTCAAGAAATATTAGAGAATCCCGACCCGAATGCATTAGACTTCTTAGATACTATCAAGCTCAATCTTTTCTCTTCCGAGATATTCGTCTTTACGCCAAAAGGTGATATTAAGACTTTACCTCAAGGAGCAACGGCACTTGACTTTGCTTATGCATTGCATTCAGATGTAGGTAATAAGTGTATTGGTGCAAAGGTAAATCATCGATTAGTTCCATTAAGTCATAAATTGGCAAGTGGCGACCAGGTGGAAGTACTAACCTCCCGTTCTCAATCTCCTCAACCGGAATGGCTCAACTACGTAACCACTGCCCGAGCTCGAACTAAGATTTCGACTGTAATTCGTCGTATGCGTAAGGAAACAATCAAGAATGGTGAGGCGAAAGTGCAGGATGCATTTCAGAAAGCAAATCTGGACACATCAACTCAGAACTTAGACAAGCTGGCGATGTATTTTGGCTTTAATAAACGAGATGATTTGTATTATTCAGTTGAAATAGGAGAAGTCATTCTGCCAGATAATATCCAAAAGATTCTGAAAAAAAAGAATGGCAATGTGCTGTTTAAGTATGTGAAGCAAGCATTGCGTATGGCTGCAAGATCAAAATCCGAACTGAAAGAATCAGAAACGGAAGAAAAAAAAGAACCTGTATATGATAAAAAGAAACCGTATGTCTTGCGTGAAGAAGAATTTGAACGAAATTATGTGATAGCGGATTGCTGCAAACCAATTCCCGGCGACGATTCGTTAGGATTCATTAATGATGACGGTACGGTTGTTGTCCATAAACGTTCTTGTCCAATAGCCATGCGTTTGAAGAGTAGCTTTGGTGAACGTATATTGAATACGGTTTGGAGCAGTTATCAATCTGCGTCATTCGAAGCAATGCTGGAAATGAGAGGCATTGATTCAATGGGCGTACTGCATGAGATTACAGATGTCATCTCTGATGAATTCAATGTATATATCATCCGATTGCTCATCGAAGCAAAAGACGGTGTATTTAAAGGACAAATTAAAATAAAGGTTCATGATGTGGAGGATATCCAGAAACTTTGTGTCCGGTTATCCAAGATTAAAAATATTCAGTCCGTATCTCGTGTGGCAGACTAAAAAAGGAACTATCATTAGTTTATGAAAATCGGGAATATTGATTTGGGAGAACGGCCTGTGCTTCTGGCTCCGATGGAAGATGTAACGGATATCGGCTTCCGGCTGATGTGCAAACGTTTCGGGGCAGACATGGTTTATACAGAGTTCGTTTCGAGCGATGCACTCATCCGGAGTGTGAATCGGACACAGCAGAAGTTGCTTGTATCGGACGAAGAAAGGCCAGTTGCTATCCAGATTTACGGCAGAGATGTGGACTCTATGGTGGAAGCTGCAAAGATTTGTGAAGCTGCACACCCGGATGTGTTGGATATCAACTTTGGTTGTCCGGTAAAGCGTGTTGCAGGTAAAGGTGCCGGTGCAGGCATGTTGCGCAATATTCCGCTGATGTTGGAAATCACGAAAGCTGTTGTGCAAGCTGTGCGTATTCCTGTGACGGTCAAAACGCGCTTAGGTTGGGATGCCAACAATAAGATTATTGTGCAATTGGCTGAGCAGTTGCAGGATTGTGGTATCGCGGCTCTGTCTATTCACGGAAGGACTCGCTCGCAAATGTACACCGGCGAAGCGGATTGGACATTGATAGGTGAAGTAAAGAATAATCCGCGCATGAAGATTCCTATTATCGGCAATGGCGATGTTACTTCGGCAGAAATATGCAAGCAACGCTTTAATGAAACCGGAGTTGACGGTGTGATGATTGGACGGGGAAGTATCGGCAGACCGTGGATTTTCCTTGAAGTGAAGCATTATCTGACGACGGGTGAAACCCTCCCAAAGGAATCGTTTATTTGGTATATGGATATTCTGAAGCAGCAAGTAATAGATAGTGTGAACCGTTTGGATGAACGGCGCGGTATCCTGCATATTCGTCGTCATCTGGCTGCTACTCCGCTCTTCAAGGGCATTCCTGATTTTAAACAGACGCGTGTCGCCATGCTTCGTGCCGAGACTGTCGAAGCGTTGTTTGAGATTATGGATGCGATTCCTGAACGTTTTTTTCTACAAGATAAAGACGGTAATATCCATAAAATGAGCAAATAATTTAAATAATAGAATAAGATGAAAACAAAAGGTTTGTTATTGTTTGCGTTTTTGCTTGTTTTTTTTCTGAATAGTCAGGCAGCCGACAATGTAAGCGGCAATGGGAAGGTGACAACGAAGTCGATTCTTATAGATGATTTTAATGAGATTAAAATCGATGAATTGATGGATTTCTGCTATGAGCAGTCAGATGATGACAGTAATCTGGAAATTACATTGGATGAAAATCTGCATCAATACATTAAGATTGACATTCAAGATCGAGTACTGTCTGTTGGCTTTGATAAGAAAGTAAATATCAACAAATTGACACAATTTGCCGTAAAAGCAAACTCCAAATGGCTGAAGAAAGTGAAAGTATCGGGTAATGCGAATTTTATGGTAAATGACTCGCTGAAAGGCGACGAACTGGAAGTGAAAGCCAACGATAATAGTCTGGTGCAATTCAAACAGAAGCTTCATGTCGGTTCGCTAAATCTGGAAGTTTCCGGTAGTGCGAATATGGTGGTGGATGATTTAACGGCGGATAAGTTGAACTGCATCATGAACGGCTCCGGCTCAATTCGCTTGAAGGCCGGAAAAGCTAATGCGGGAAACTTCTCGACAGCCAGCAGTGGAGATATTCATGCTTTAGGAGTTGCGATTCCGGATGTGAAGTGTAAGATGATGGGTAACGGACTGACAGAAATTCATCCTACAGGCAGCTTGAACGCCACTTTGATGGGAAAAGGAACTATCCGTTATAAGGGTCCTGCGGATGTCAAACAACGCATCTTAGGGAAAGGAACCATCGAAGAAATTAAAGAATAAATCTGTAAGTATGGAGACAGATACCAAAGAAAAGAAGCGAATGTGGAAAGTACGAAAGTCAGAGTATCTTTACCGAGATGCTTGGCTCACAGCACGTAAGGATACGGTTGAGCTGCCGAATGGCAATACGATTCCAAGTTATTATATCTTAGAATATCCCGATTGGGTCAATATACTGGCGATTACGAAAGAGGGAAAGTTTATCTTTATCCGCCAATATCGGCATGGCATTCAAGAGGTACGTTATGAACTATGTGCCGGCGTTTGTGACCCTTCTGATACTTCTCCTATGGATGCAGCCAAGCGTGAATTGTTGGAAGAAACGGGTTATGGCAATGGAAATTGGCAAGAGTATATGGTGATTTCTGCCAATCCGAGTACCATGACCAATTGGACGTATGTCTTCTTGGCAACGGATGTTGAGCCGGTTTCTACGCAACACTTGGAAGCAACGGAAGATTTAACCGTACATTTGCTCTCTTATGAGGAGGTGCTGGAGTTGTTGCAAACGGATCAAATCAAGCAATCTCTGCATGCCGCCCCGCTTTGGAAATATGTGGCTCAACAAGCATTTAGCACTCATAAATAATAGCCATTATGTGAGTATTAATCTTTCAGAAATGAAAGATTAAGAATGTATAGCTTTGCCCCCGCGCCTTCAGAGTGCGTGAACTTACTAATTTCATACACCGTGAACTTATTAACTTCATGGTGCGTGAACTTACCGCTTCATGCACCATGAAATTTTAGGCTTGTTTTATCGCTTAATATTAAATCGAAGATATGCGTAAAGCATTCAGTAAGTCGCGGTTGATGGGCTTGTTGTTCTTGATGGCTTTCGAGAACGGGACGTTCACAATCTCATCATTCTGGATGCCAATCATCACGTTACGCTGTCCGTCGAGCAACGCATCTACCGCAGCCACGCCCATGCGGGTTGCCAAGATGCGGTCTTGAGCCGAAGGTGAACCTCCGCGTTGCAGGTGTCCCAAAATGGAGACGCGCACTTCGAATTGTGGATATTCTTTCTTGACACGTTCTGCTACGCCCATTGCGCCACCCGTCACGTCGCTTTCAGCAACCAATACGATACTGCTGTTCTTTGACTTACGGAAGCCGGTTTCAATCATTTCTGCCAACTGGTCTTTCTCCAAGGAAATTTCAGGGATGATGGCAGCCTCAGCTCCTGAAGCAATGGCTCCGTTCAGCGCCAAGAAGCCGGCATCGCGCCCCATGACTTCAATAAAGAACAGACGTTCGTGGGATGTCGCCGTATCGCGAATCTTATCGACGCACTCCATAATTGTATTTAACGCCGTATCGTAACCGATTGTTACGTCTGTCCCCCACAAATCATTATCGATAGTGCCGGGCAGTCCGACGATGGGCATATTATACTCTTCTGCAAAGATACGTGCACCGGTCAATGAACCGTCTCCGCCGATTACGACCAGCGAATCGATGCCATGTTCCATCAATTTATCATAGGCTTGTTTGCGTCCTTCGGGAGTCTTGAATTCCATGCAACGGGCAGTCTTCAGAATCGTCCCGCCCCGCTGGATGATGTTACTTACGTTTTGAGTTTTGAATTCCTCTATTTCATCGGTAATCAATCCTTTGTAACCTCGATAAATACCCTTCACTCTGATACCATTATAAATTGCAGCGCGCGTCACGGCGCGGATGGCTGCGTTCATTCCCGGAGCATCACCTCCGGAGGTCAAAATACCAACACACTTAGAAGCCATAAGATTTCTTGTTTAAAATTCAGGGCAAAAATACGATTTATTCATGAAGAATGAGGTAGAGGAATAAAGATTTTTCCTATTGGAAACCATTATTTATCCCTTATTGACCTGTCTGATTCGCTCGGCAATTTCCTCCATCAGCCATTTCGGTGTCGAAGTCGCACCGCAAACACCCACACGTTTTACCCCCCTCGGGAGCGGTTCGGTTATTTCGGAAGCCGTTGAGATGAATTGGCTGTGCGGATTGGCCTTGCGGCACTCTTCGAAGAGCATTCTTCCGTTCGAACTCTTCTCTCCGGCCACGAAATAGACCCAGTCGTGTGCAGAAGCAAACTTCTGGATATTGGGCAGACGGTTTGCCACCTGCCGGCATATCGTATCGTGATAATGGAATTGCACGCCTTCGCCCAACCGCTTTTTGATTTCCTCCACAATCGTATGGAAACCGTCCAGCGATTTTGTCGTTTGGGAGAATAGGCAGATATTTCGAGAGAAATCCAGTCGCTCCAAATCCTCCGCCTTTTCTACCACGAAGGCCGTTCCTTCCGTCTGTCCGACCAAGCCATTCACTTCGGCATGGCCTTTCTTCCCATAGATAACTATCTGCGTCCGGTCTCCCCGCGTTTCCCGATAGCACCGATGGATTTTCTTTTGCAATTGAAGCACCACCGGACACGTGGCATCCACGATTTGGATATGATTCCGCTTGGCTGTTTCGTAAATCGAAGGAGGTTCGCCGTGCGCACGAAGTAACACTTTCTTCCCTTGCAAGCGGGCGAACTCTTCATGGTCAATCGTCCGCAAGCCCATTGCCTCCAAGCGTTCTACCTCCAAGCTGTTATGGACAATATCGCCCAAGCAATACAGGATATCCGTATTGCCCAATTCCCGCTCGGCACTACTGATTGCATTCACCACACCGAAGCAAAACCCCGAACCGTTATCTATTTCTATAATCATTCCTTCATTTTTAATTGTACCTGTTTCAAGAGCCATGCTTTCTGCTCTTCGAGGGTCATGTCGGAGTTATCCAGCACGATGGCATCCGGAGCTTGGCGAAGCGGACTCTCCGCACGAGTCGAATCGATATAATCCCGCTTCTTTACATTCTCCAATACCTCTTCATAAGAAGCCTCCTCGCCTTTTGCTTTTAATTCATCCAACCGACGCCGGGCACGCACTTCGGGAGATGCCGTAATGAATAGTTTTAACTCCGCATCCGGAAAGACCACTGTGCCTATGTCTCGTCCATCCATCACGATTCCTTTCTGTTTGCCCATTTCCTGTTGCTGGAGAACCATCGCCCGGCGGACAAATCCGAGAGTAGCAATAGGGCTTACATAATTGGCCACTTCCATACTACGTATTTCTTTCTCGACCTTTTTCTCGTTCAGGTAAGTATCCGGCCGACCTGTCTCCGGATTATATCGGAAAGAAATACGAATATCCGGCATCGCATTTTCCAATGCCGCCTCATCTATCTTACCTGCTTGAATATAGCCCTTCCGAAGGGCATAAAGCGTTACAGCCCTATACATCGCACCAGTATCTATATAGACATAGCCCAGTTCGCGAGCCAAATCTTTTGCCATCGTGCTCTTTCCGCTCGACGAATGGCCATCTATTGCTATTATAATCTTCTTCTTTTCCATAATCACAACTTAAAGTCTGAGAATCTTGTAGAGACATTCATCATCAGAGACATCGCCGAAGGATGATATTTAGCTACTGAAACTCCTACATCAAATATCCGGATATGTAATCCTGCGCCTGCTGAAAAACCGGAAAGCGTACTTCCTTCCGAGAGCTTCATATCCATACTCCGCTTCGGATTAAAGCCTACGCCTACCCAGAAATTATCCGAAGGCAACCTTGTACGTTAATATCCTTTGCCGAAATAGTTCCTACATATTGATTCAGTTCCGTATATCCCTCTATATTCCCATAACTGAAGAAGCTCGCACCTACTCCCCACGCGCCTTTGTCTTTAAACGCTTTTGTATAGATGGCACTTCCGGTATTAATATCCGAGATATAATTCATATAATATATAGGATTTCCCTCATGTTATTCAAAAACGGGTTCAAAGATACTTGATTTCTTTTTATGAAAACGGTGAAAAGCCGCAAA
Source organism: uncultured Parabacteroides sp. (assembly GCA_964580505.1). Lineage (GTDB taxonomy): Bacteria > Bacteroidota > Bacteroidia > Bacteroidales > Tannerellaceae > Parabacteroides. The sequence continues at coordinate 21,390 of CAZOKT010000010.1, forward strand.
AAGTATATTCGGGTCTGATTTCTTTATATTTGCCTGTTACATGCAGAGAAAACGTTTTGGGCTGACGGAAAAAGAGCGCCTCAACTCTGCAGAAAGGTGTCTGTTATATTTTAAGAAATAGTTTTTGAGGAGGAGTGATAAATTGGGTAAAAATTACGAAAGGACCGAAAATGATTTTTTCTCTTAAAAAAGTAGGGTAAATCTTTTTTTATTCGGTGGTTCTTGTTACTTTTGCAACCCAAAATATGCCGGTTACCATTTATTCATATAATAGGAAGTAAAACAATTAAGAAATAAAGCAATGAAGAAAGGTATTCATCCCGAAAACTATCGTCCTGTTGTGTTCAAGGACATGTCGAACGATGATATGTTTATCACTCGTTCTACGATTAATGCAAAAGACACTATTGAAATTGACGGCGTAACTTATCCTTTGGTGAAGGTTGAAATCTCGAATACTTCGCATCCGTTCTACACAGGTAAAGCTAAATTGGTTGATACTGCCGGACGTGTAGATAAGTTCTTGAGCCGTTACGGTAACCGTAATAAGAAATAAGTTTCTTTTTCCGTTCATAAGGAGGAGGCTGTCTCATTTTGAGACAGCCTCTTTTTTTATTCCTTCGAATGCTATCCGTATTTGGGTAAGTTTCCTTATATTTGTCGCCAATTATAACTATTATTTAGAATGAATTAATACGATGAATTTTGTAGAAGAACTAACATGGCGCGGAATGGTGCATACCATGATGCCCGGCACGGAAGAGTTGTTGGAAAAAGAAAGGGTAACGGGCTATTTGGGTATAGACCCGACTGCAGATTCGTTGCACATCGGTCATTTGTGTGGTGTGATGATTTTGAAGCATTTCCAGCGTTGCGGCCATAAACCGTTGGCTCTGGTGGGCGGTGCGACAGGTATGATTGGCGATCCTTCGGGCAAGTCGCAAGAACGCAATTTGCTGGACGAAGAGACCTTGCGTCACAATCAGGAGTGCATCAAGAAGCAACTGGGCAAATTCCTTGATTTCGAATCGGATGCTCCCAACAGAGCCGAGTTGGTGAATAATTACGACTGGATGAAGGATTTTACTTTCCTCGATTTCGCCCGTACAGTTGGCAAACATATTACCGTAAACTATATGATGGCAAAAGATTCCGTGCAGAAGCGTCTGAATGGTGAGGCTCGCGACGGTTTGTCTTTCACCGAGTTTACGTATCAGTTATTGCAGGGTTATGATTTCTTGCATCTGTACGAGACGAAGAATTGTAAACTCCAGATGGGTGGTTCCGACCAATGGGGAAATATCACAACCGGTGCCGAACTGATTCGTCGTACGAATGGAGGTGAAGTATTCGCTTTGACTTGCCCGCTGATTACCAAAGCGGATGGGGGTAAATTTGGAAAGACTGAATCCGGAAACATCTGGTTAGACCGTCGTTATACTTCTCCGTATAAATTCTATCAATTCTGGCTAAACGTGAGTGATGCCGATGCGGCCAAATACATCAAGATTTTCACGGCTCTGCCTAAAGAAGAGATTGAGGCCTTGATAGCTGAACAAGAAGCAGCTCCGCATTTGCGTCCATTACAAAAACGTTTGGCCAAGGAGGTAACGATTATGGTGCATTCCGAAGAGGATTATGAAGCGGCGGTTGAGGCTTCAAACATCTTGTTCGGCAATTCTACTTCCGAAGCCTTGAAGAAGTTGGACGAAGCGACACTGTTGGATGTGTTCAATGGCGTTCCTCAGTTTGAAGTATCGCGCGAGGAGATAGTCGCAGGTATGAAGCTAATCGATTTGTGTACGGAGAAAGCGAATGTATTCCCGTCGAAAGGCGAGATGCGCAAGCTCATCCAAAACGGAGGCGTAAGCGTTAATAAAGAGAAAGTTACCGACGTGGATAAGGCAATAGATGGCGATAACCTGTTGGATGGTAAATACCTGTTGGTACAGCGTGGGAAAAAGAATTATTACTTATTGATAGCAAAATAATCCCGAAATACTTGCAAAAGTGAAAATAACCACTTACCTTTGCAGCGATTTAAAAAGGGTATCGGATTGTCTCATGGTGTAACGGTAGCACTACAGTTTTTGGTACTGTCTGTCGAGGTTCGAATCCTCGTGAGACAACGTAAGAATTAATCAAACCGCTTATTATCAGACA